>NZ_JAXCWB010000001.1:527459-546405 GCF_034045305.1 Frigoribacterium sp. CFBP9029 | reverse complement strand
CTGGCCGGCCGCCGCCTGGCCGGCCGCCGCCTGGCCGGCCGCCGCCTGGCCGGCCGTGGCCCGGCCGTCGGTCGGCCGCCGCCCGGCCGCTGGTCCGAAGAACCTCGTTCGCGAAGATGAACCGCGATATAACGCGGTTCATCTTCGCGAACGAGGTTCATGGGACGACGACGACGACGCCTGCGACGACGACGCCTGCGACGACGACGCCTGCGACGACGACGCCTGCGACGACGACGGCAGCGTCCGAGGCGCGACTACCGGCGCCGGCGACGCTCCGCGACGATCGTGCCGACCGCCTCCTCGATGTGCGGATGCTCGAAGACGTACCCGCCGTCGACCAGACGCCGCGGCTCGATCCAGCGGCTCTTGAGCACGAGCTCGCTCTCGGTGCGGAACACCGCCATGCCGATCTCGAGCATCCAGCGGAAGGCGGGCAGCCCGATCGGCATGCCGACGGCGCGGCGGACGACGTCCATCATGGTGCGGTTGTCGACCGGGTTCGGCGACGCGATGTTGACGACGCCCTCGATCTCGTCGTGGTCGCGCAGCCAGCGGAGCGACCCGATCATGTCGTCGATGTGGATCCAGCTGAACTTCTGCCGGCCGCCGGGCGTCGCGCGCCGGTGGTACGTGCCGGCCCAGAGCCGTGAGCGGGTCGCCGGCCAGCGCCCGTCGAGCTGGGGGCCGCCGAGCCCCGCTCGGGCGAGGTTGACGAGAGGGGTCAGGGCGCCGCCGTCGCCGAGGACGATCGAGATGCGCAGGGCCACGCGGCGGGTGTTCGGCAGGTCGGGGGCGAACAGGGCGTCCTCCCACGCGGTCGCGACGTCGACCGAGAAGCCGGAGCCGATCTCGCCCTCGGCTTCGGACATGGGGCGGTCGTCGGCGTGGCGGTAGATCGTCGAGGTCGACGAGTTGAGCCAGAGCCGAGGAGGCGCGGCGCAGGCGGCGATCGCTTCGCCCAGTTCGCGGGTGGTCGCGACCCGGGAGCGCAGGATCTCCGCGCGGTTCGCCGGCGAGTAGCGGCAGTTGACGCTCTTGCCGGCGAGGTTGACCAGCAGGTCGGCGCCGTCGAGCAGTTCGGTGATCGCGGCGGTGTCGCCCCACCGGGCGTCCGGCCCGCGGCGGCCGATGAGGCTGACGCGGGCGCCCTCGGCGCGGAAGGCGTCGGCCAGGTGCTTTCCGATGAACCCGGAGGCGCCGGCGAGGACGACGTGCTGGGTCACGCGACGCCTAGTCGGCCCGGGTCGGCTCGGCCGACTCGGTGCGGTCGTCGACGATGGCGTCGGCGGCGAGGAGGCGCATCGAGTCGATGGCGTTCATCGCGGAGCCCTTCTGGCGGTACGCGTCGGACGTGGCGACGACCTCGCCGGTCGCCGTGGTCAGAGCGAACCGGAACTGACCCTCCGCGTCACGGGTGACGATGAATCTTCCAGCCATGGTGGCCCCCAAATCGGAACGTGCGACGCGCTGTCGGTGAAGGACACACTACGACCACGACGCCGGACGGGACCAGATGACATCGGCGGGCTTGACGTATGACATTTCAGATCGCATACTGGGTGCGCCGCGACACGGCCGCCCGCTCTCGATCCCCCCGTCGAGACCCGGTGGCCGTGTCGTCGGTCTCCGCCCGGCGATCAGTCGACGAGCACGACGGCCATCGCCGTCTTCAGTGCCTCCCGGTCGCGGCGGAGTCGTGCGACCTCGGCCTCGAGTGCGGCGATGCGCCCGGCGGGGGTGTCGTCGAACGCGGCGTCGCCCGAGCCCGACCCGGCCGGCCCGTCGCCCGCCTGCGCCCCGCCCGCCTGCGTCTGGTCGGCCGGTGCTGCGCCGGCCGGCGCCCCGCCCGCTCGCACTCCGCCCGTCTCGGCGTCGTCTCCGGCCGCTCTCGCGTCGGCACCCGCCGTCGCGGGGGCGTTGGCTCGCTCGTGCGCCCGGATCCAGCCGCGCAGCGACTGCTCGCCGATGCCGAACTGCGCGGCGGTCTCGCGGATCACCGCGCGGTTGCCGGGCTCTGCCAGGCGCCGTTCCAGGACATGGGCGAGCGACTGCTCGCGAATGGCCGTGCTGTACTTCTTCTCGAAGGGCAAGGTGGTCTCCCGTGGTTCGCTCCGGGTCGACTGGCTCATTCACAATCGACTGTGATGACCATAACCCAACCACGCGCAGTGACATGACAGGCGCCGTCATGTCACATAGAACGTAGAGAAACGATGGTGCAGGTCGGCGGTAACCGCCGGTCCTCCCGAAGATCCCGGCATCGACGCCTTAAGGTATGAGGTGTGTGGCGCGCCGACAGACAGCATGACAACGACGACGACGGAACGAGTTCCGTGGGCGTCCCGACGAGCGCGCCCGGTGGCGCAGGCTCACCGCACACCGTGAGCTTCGGTGATCCGGGTCTGACGGTCGGCAACGCGGCCGAACCCGTCTGGGCGGTCTGGCGTCAGCAGCTGGGCGAGGTCGGCGGCCGGTCGACCCTGCTGCACTTCGGCGACGAGCAGCGTGCACGCATCGAGCTGAGCACGACCCACCCCGGCGGTCTCGCGCAGTTCATCACCGGCAAGACCACTCTGCTGTCGAGCCTGATCCGCGACGATCTGGCTCTCCGCACCGCACGCCTCGCCGCCGGCGAGATCGCCGCGAAGGGTCTCGAGCTCGCGACGGTCCGCGGCATCGACGCCGTGCATCTGGCCATCGGCGTCGCCGCCTGGTCGCACGCCGGCCACGACTACCGGGCACCCGTGCTGCTCCGCCCGCTCGCCATCCGCCGGCACGGGCGCGACTTCGAGGTCAAGCTGCTCGGCAAGCCGTTCCTGAACCCGGCACTGGTCGACGCCCTGCACGAGCAGTTCGACATCGCGCTCGACGCCGAGTCGTTCGTCGCCCTCGCGAGCCGCGAGGGCTCGTTCACGCCGAACCCCGTCATCGACCGGCTGCGCGGTCTGACGGCGCACCTCGAGTGGTTCACCGTGCAGCCGCGACTCATCGTCTCGACCTTCGCCGAGGTCGGCACCGAGATGGCGCTCGACACCCGCGAGCTCGGCCACCCCGTGCTCGACGCGCTCACCGGCAACGCGATGGCCCTCCGCCAGGTCGCCGAGGGTCACCGGTCGGCGTCGGCGACCCCGCAGGACGAGCGCAGCCCCGAGACGGACACCCTGCTGCTCGACGCCGACCCCGAACAGGAGAACGTCGTCGCCCAGATCGCGGCCGGCAACTCCGTCGTCGTGAAGACGCTGCCCGGCACGGGCGGCACGCAGACCATCGTCAACGCCCTGGGTCGGCTGGTGTCGCAGAACAAGCGGGTGCTGGTCGTCAGCGCCCGACGCGCGACCCTGAACGGCATCGGCGACCGCCTCACCGAGGTGGGCCTGCCCGGGGTCGCCGTCGCCCCCAAGACCCTGCGCCGCGACGTCGTGCGCGCCATCGGTCGCAACGAGAAGGCCGCCCGGCCGCAGATGGGCGAGGTGGACGACGCGCTGGTGCGCCTCCGCAAGGTGCTCGTCGACTACCGCGGCGCCCTCAGCAAGCGCGATCCCCGCCTCGAGGTCTCCGTGCTCGACTGCCTCACCGAGCTCTCGCGCCTCGCGCTCCTCCCCGCGCCGCCCGCCACGACCGCCCGACTCAGCAGGCGCAGCATCGAGGCCATGGTCGACGGCCGCTCGCGGGTCGCCGAGACGATGGTCAACGCCGCCAACCTCGGCGAGTTCCGCTACGGCCCGGGCGACTCGCCCTGGTACGGCTCGCAGTTCTCCGAGTCGTTCGGCGCGGGCGACGCCCATCAGCTGGCTAAGAACCTGAACCACCGAGACCTGCCGCGCCTCCTCGAGCGTGCCGGCGACGTCATCGGCAGCACCCGCATGCGACCGTTCGAGTCGATCGCCGAGTTGGGTGTCTACCTGCGCCTCCTGACCGACATCCGCGACACCCTCGACAAGTTCCTGCCCGTGGTGTTCGACCGGTCCGTCGCCGAGCTCGTCGCGGCGACCGCGCCGAAGCGCGAGGCGCCCGACATGTCGAGCGCGAACCGCCGCCGTCTGAAGAAGCTCGCGCGCGAGTACGTCCGCCCGGGCGTCCACATCGCCGACCTGCACGGCGCCCTGCAGCGCATCCAGCAGCAGCGCTACGAATGGCAGCGCTACGTCGCCGCGGGCATCCCGCCCGAGGTGCCGACCGGCATCGCCGACACCCACGTGCTGCACCAGCAGGTCTCTCAAGACCTGGACCGTCTCGATCGTCCGCTCGGGCTCACCGGCGACGAACGGCTCACCGAGATCGGCGTCGTCGAGCTGCAGCAGCGCCTCGAGGCCCTCGCCGCCGAGAGCGACGTGCTGCAGAACCTTCAGGAGCGCACCGAGCTGATGACGACGCTCCGCGACCTCGAGCTGACCCCGCTGCTCACCGATCTCGCGAACCGGCACGTGCCCGAGCAGCAGGTCGCCGCCGAGCTCGAGCTCGCCTGGTGGCGTTCGGCGCTCGAGTCGCTGCTCGAGGCGGACCGGGCGCTGCTCGGTGCCAACACGGCGATGCTCGACCGGCTCGAGGCCGACTTCCGGCTCGTCGACGAGGCGCACGCCGCCGGCAGCGCGCAGCTCCTCGGCTGGCTGCTGGCCGAGAACTGGACGATCGGTCTCGTCGACTGGCCCGACGAGGCGGCCGCGCTCAAGCGCCTCCTGCGTCAGGAGCACGTGACCGCGCGCCTCCTGCACGACGCCGCCCCGCATCTGTCGCGATCGATCGCACCGGTCTGGCTGGCGTCGCCGTACGAGGTGCACACCATCGCCGACACCGTCCCGTTCGACACCGTGATCCTCGTCGACGCGGGGGCGACCACGATCGCCGAGAACGTCGGCGCCATCCGTCGCGGCAAGCAGACGGTCGCGTTCGGCGACCCCGTCACGCAGACGCCGTCCGAGTTCGACATCGCCGTCACGCCGGGCAAGCGCCCGCCGTCGCACGACGACGCCACCCTCGAGGCCCTCCACTCCGACAGCGCGCTCGCCCGCCTGTCGGCGCTGCTGCCCACGCTGTCGCTGACCCGCAGCTACCGCGCCGGTGGCGAAGACCTCGCCGAGCTGGTCAACCGCCGCTTCTACGGCGGGCGGATCGAGTCGCTGCCCTGGGCGGGGAGCTTCCTCGGGCACGGCAGCATCGCGCTCGACTACGTCTCGGGTGGCACGGCCGTGCCCGACCCCGAGTCCGGAGCCGTCGAGAGCGTCGACGCCGAGGTCGACCGCGTCGTGTCGCTCGTCGTCGAGCACGCCCGCACCCGCCCCCGCGAGTCGCTGATGGTGATCACCGCCAGCGCCAAGCACGCCGTGCGGGTGCAGCAGGCCGTGCTCACCGCGGTCTCGGGTCATAAAGACCTGACCGAGTTCGTCGTCGGCGACCGCGCCGAGCCGTTCATGGTCGCGACCCTCGAGCAGAGCGTCGCGCAGAGCCGTGACCACGTGATCTTCTCGATCGGCTACGGACGCACCCCTCACGGCCGCGTGCTGAGCGACTTCGGTCCGCTCGGGCAGCCCGGCGGCGAGCGTCTGCTCGCGGTCGCGATGACCCGTGCACGCCGCTCGATGGTGATCGTGACGTGCTTCCAGCCGCGCGACATCGACGGCGGGCGCATGGGCCACGGAACCGTCGCGCTCTCGGAGATCCTGACCGAGGTGCAGGTGCGCACGACGGCGGAGCACGTCCCCGACGACAGCGACCCGATGCTGGTCGATCTGGCCCGCAGGCTCGAGGCGAAGGGCATCCCCGTCGCGCTGGGTCACCGGGGCAAGCTCGGGCTCGTGGCGGCGCACGACGGGGTCTGCGTCACCATCGAGACCGACACGACCCTCTCGCGCACGAGTCTCCGCGAGTCGCTGCGGGCGCGCCCCGAGACGCTGCGCCGCCTCGGCTGGCACTACGTGCGGGTGCACGCGTTCCAGCTCTTCACCGACCCCGACGCGGTGGCGTCGCGCGTGGCCGAGGTGCTCGGCATCGAGGGTTCGCGCACGACCGAGATCCCGAGCGTGCCGGCCAGTCAGCACGTCAACCGAGGGTGACCCGAGGAGGCGCGGCGCCCGACGACGACACACCTCCGGTCGTCGAGGCGGTCACCCCGACCCCTCTCGTGGTGCGACGTCGCGGAGGGCGTCGGGTCTCGACCGACCCGGTTCCCGGCAGCGATCCGACTCCGGCACCCGAGCCTCCTCGGCATGCGTCGGCCGAGAACGACGCGCAGCTGCGCGCCGACGTGCCGCCCCACTGGGGCTGAGCCTGCGGCGCTGCCTCACCGTCCAACGAAGTGCCGCAAACCGGGCCTCTCGCGTGGCGGAGGGGCCCCTTCGGGTCACTTCGTTCGGCGCGGCTGAGCTACGCTGCCGCGCCTGCCAACGAAGTGCCTCAAACCGGGCCTTGAGCGCGGCCGAGGGGCTCTCTCGGGTCACTTAGTTCGGCTGGCTGGCCCCGCTCCGCGGCTGCGCTGCGCGCCGCCGCCGCGCCGCCCATCGAAGTGCCTCAAACCGGGCCTTGGGCGTGGCGGAGGGGTCCCTTCGGGTCACGTCGTTTGGCGCGGCTGAGCTCCGCTTCCGCGCCGCCCATCGAAGTGCCTCAAACCGGGCCTTGGGCGTGGCGGAGGGGTCCCTTCGGGTCACGTCGTTCGGCGCGGCTGAGCTCCGCTGCCGCGCCGCCCAACGAAGTGCCTCAAACCGGGCCTAGGGCGTGGCGGAGAGGCCGTTCCGGGTCACTCCGTTCAGCGCAGAACGACGACGGCCCGCCACGTGATCGTGGCGGGCCGTGGTCGGCGACAGGCGCTGCAGCTCAGCGGCTGCCGAGCGGGCCGTTCGTGCCCGAGCGGTCGACACCCTCCGCAGGAGGCGCGGCGTGCGAACCCGAACCGGCGACGGCTGCGGCGTTCTGAGCCCGCAGCAGATCGCGGATCTCGCTGAGCAGCTCGACGTCGGTGGGCGGCACGTCGGCGGGCGTCTCTTCGGCGGCCTGCCGGGCGAAGGTGCGCTTCAGGAGGTGGTTCACCGGCAGCACGAGGCAGAAGTAGACGACGGCCGCGATGATCACGAACTGGATCGCCGAGCCGAGGACTGCACCGAACAGCAGCTGCGCCTCCTCGCCGCCGACCGTCGGGATCGTGAGGATCAGGCTGTCGTCCAGCGACTGCGCGTTGAACGCGGCACCGATCAACGGGTTGAAGATGTTGGTCACCAGCGACGTGACGATGGCGGTGAACGCGGCGCCGATGACCACGGCGACGGCCAGGTCGATCACGTTGCCGCGCAGGATGAACTCTTTGAAACCCTTCACGGGCGTGCTCCTTCGGATCGGTGGGTCGGGGTACGTGCTCTCAGGGAGCACTCAACCACGCCGACCGTGCCGACGACCGATCAGGACGAGGACTTGCCGCCGCTGCTGCTCGACGAACCCGAGCCGCCGCCCGACGAACCCGAGCCGCTGCCGCCGGAGGACGACGTCGAGGACGTCGCCGCGCCTCCTGAGCTCTTCTTGTCGGACGATCCGCCGCTCGACCCAGAGCCCGAGCCGGAGCCCGAGCTCGACCCCGAGCCCGACCCCTTGTCGCTCGACCCCGAACCCGACCCCTTCGACCCCCGTGAGTCGGTGCGGTAGAAGCCCGAGCCGTTGAAGGTGACGCCGACGGGGCTGAACACCTTGCGGAGCCGGCCCTCGCAGACGGGGCAGACCGTCAGCGTGTCGTCGGTGAACGACTGGACGATGTCGAAGGCGTTGTCGCACTCGGTGCAGCGGTAGGAATACGTGGGCACTGTGGTCCTCGAGAGGGGGAGCGGGCCGGGTCAGAACTCGTGGACACCGGAGGGTGTCACGACCCCGTCGACGGGCTGGTCGTGGCGTTCGCGCGGCACGCTGTCGACGTACTCGGGATCGAACACCACAGCATAGACCGGCGGGCGTTTCTCCATCGAGCCGAGGGTCTTGTCGAAGTAGCCCCGACCCCAGCCCATCCGCATGCCGCCGTGGTCGATGAGCGCCGCGGGCACGACGATCAGGTCGACGTCGTTGATGGCCATGGGGCTGAGCACCTCGCCGACCGGTTCGGGCAGGTCGAAGAGGCCGCGCCTCTCGCTCTCGCCGTCGCCCACCGCCCAGTCGAGCAGGCCGTCTTCGCGCGAGATCGGGAACAGCACGCGGATGCCGTTGGCGTAGGCCCAGTTGACGAAGGGGCGGGTGTCGGGCTCGTCGGTCGTCGACAGGTAGGCCGAGATCGAGCGGACCTCGAGTCGCGTGGCGAGGTCGATCAGTCGCCGGGTGATGCCCTCGCTCGCCTCGGCCCGGTCGAGCTCGCTGCGGTTGCGTCGCCGCTGGCGCAGCTCGGCTCGTAGGGCGCGTTTCTCGTTGCCGACCTCGTCCGTCATGCGCCCAATCGTAGGGGGAACGACCGACACGCCCGCAGATGGCCTCGGATCGGTACGCTGACCCGCATGGGCTTCTCTATAACCAAAGCAGTCATTCCCGCAGCGGGTCTCGGGACTCGGTTCCTCCCCGCGACCAAAGCCATGCCGAAGGAGATGCTGCCGGTCGTCGACAAGCCGGCGATCCAGTACGTCGTCGAGGAGGCCGTCACCGCGGGCCTCACCGACGTGCTGATGATCACCGGGCGTAACAAGAACGCCCTCGAGAACCACTTCGACCACGTGAGCGAGCTCGAAGAGACGCTGCGGAAGAAGGGCGACCACGACAAGCTCGCCAAGGTCAACCAGTCGACCGACCTCGCCGACATGCACTACGTGCGTCAGGGCGACCCGCTCGGTCTCGGCCACGCGGTCCTCCGCGCCAAGATGCACGTCGGTCGCGAGCCGTTCGCCGTGCTGCTCGGAGACGACATCATCGACGCCCGCGACCCGCTGCTCACCCGCATGATCGAGGTGCAGGGCGAGAAGAACGCGACCGTCGTCGCGCTGCTCGAGGTCGACCCCTCGATGACCCACCTCTACGGCATCGCCACCGTCGAGGCGACCGACGTCGACGACGTCGTCAAGATCACCGGCCTCGTCGAGAAGCCCGCGCAGGGCGAGGCCCCCTCCAACCTCGCGATCATCGGCCGCTACGTCATCCGGCCCGAGGTCTTCGACGTGCTCGAGAAGCAGGAGCCGGGCAAGGGCGGCGAGATCCAGCTGACCGACGCGCTGATGAAGATGGCCAGCGCCGAGGAGTGGACGGGCGGCGTGTACGGCGTCGTCTTCCGTGGTCGTCGCTACGACACCGGCGACAAGCTCGACTACATCAAGGCCATCGTGCAGCTCGCCAGCGATCGCGACGATCTCGGCGCCGAGCTGCGCCCGTGGATCAAAGAGTTCGCCGCCGGGCTGGAGTAGGCGGACACGACCGTGGCGAACATCCCCACGTTGGCGGAGGGGCGGATCGGCATCCGGCCCCTCCGCCTCCGCGACACCCGTGACCTCGATGCGGCGCTGACCGAGAACCGGGCGTGGCTCCGCCAATGGGAGGCCACGAACCCGTCCGGCTTCACGAGCCACGACGTCCGCGGCAGCATCCGCTCGCTGCAGACGAACGCCCGCGCCGGTCTGGGTCTGCCGTTCGCCATCGAGCTCGACGGTCGCTTCGTCGGTCAGCTCAACGTCAGCGGCATCACCTACGGCTCGCTCGGCTCGGCCACCATCGGCTACTGGGTGACCCGGGCCGCCGCGGGGCACGACGCGACGCCGACGGCCGTGGCCCTCGCCACCGACTACTGCTTCCGTGTGCTCGGACTCCACCGGATGGAGGTCTGCATCCGGCCCGAGAACGCCCCGTCGCTGCGTGTCGTCGAGAAGCTCGGCTTCCGTTACGAGGGCCTGCGTCGGCGGTACATCCACATCAACGGCATGTGGCGCGACCACTTCTGCTTCGCGCTGGTCGCCGAGGAGGTGCCCGGGGGAGTCCTCGCGCGCTGGATGGCGGGCGAGGTGCCCGCGGGCCAGGGCAGCATCCCGGCCGAGGCTCTCGTCGAGGCGGAGCGCGCCCTCCCGATCTGAGCCGCCGATCCGGCCGGCACGGTGGCTCCGCTCTCCCTCTCACAGCGGATCCGTCGCCCGATCGGGCAGACACACCTGCCGACTGCGCGTCGTGGACCCCTCGGCACTCATACCTTTATCACCATGAACATCGAGTCCTGGGGTGGCGGCGCCGTGCTGGCGCTGGTCGCCGTGCTCTGGGTCGCGTATCTCGTGCCCACCTGGCACAAACGTCAGGAGTACCTGGCCACCGAACGCAACGCCATCCGCCTGCAGCAGACCCTCCGCATCCTCGCGCAGACCGCCGAGCTGCCCGAGGAGGTCCGCGTCGAGGCGAACGCCAAGTCCGTCGCCGACGCGCAGCGGATCCTCCGAGACGAGGAGGCGCGGCGCGAGGCCCTGCGCCGGGCGCACGAGGCCGCGAGGCAGCGTGCGATCACCCGCGAGCTGGCCGCCGCCGGTCCGAAGCTGTCCGCCGCCGACCGCGACCCCGCCCTCGCGGCACGCCGTCTGCGTCGGTCGAGACTGGTCTCGACCGCCACGCTCGTGCTCAGCGTCGTGGCCATCGCGGTCGCCGTGCTGAATCTGCAGGCGGCGTGGCTGCTCGGGGTCGCGGGTCTCGTCTTCGGGGCCGTCGCGGTCACGATGCTCTCCCAGCTCGCTGCCGTCTCGCGGGCACGGTCGCGTCGTCAGATCGTCGCCGAGCCGCGGGTGTCGCAGCCGTTCCGCGACTTCGCCGACACCGCCGACGAGGCGACGGTCACCGAGGAGGCGCGCGAGGGTCGGCAGACGGCCTCGCGACAGTGGACCCCCGTCCCCGTCCCGACGCCGCTCTACCTCCGCCGCGGGCGTCAGCGCGCCGTCGCGGGCACGGGCATGTCGCCGCGCGCGGCCGCCTCGGCCCGCACCGACATCGAGCCCGATCTCCAGGCCGAGGCAGCCCGTTCGGTGCAGGCCCTCCGCGAGGCGCAGCTCGACGCGCTCCGTCAGGCGGCCCGAGCCGAGGCGGCCCTGAACGCCCCCGCGAAGCGCCCGGAGCGCGAGCGTCCGGCGGCGACGGAGGAGGCGACCGCCCCGGCGGCGCAGGCCGCCCCTGCTGCCGAGCCCGCGCCTCCTGCGGTCGACAGCCGCTTCGCCCGGATGGGCATCGTCGGCGACCTCGGCGAGCCCAGCTTCCGGCTCGACGAGGCTCTCGCGCGTCGCCGCGCCGTCTGAGCGGTCGGGGTCGAAGCGCCGCTGCGGGGGTGCTATCGTTGCAGAGCAGTTTCCGGGGCTATGGCGCAGTTGGTAGCGCGTCTCGTTCGCAATGAGAAGGTCAGGGGTTCGAATCCCCTTAGCTCCACGGAATGCAGGCGGCTCCACGAGTCGCCCAGAGGCCCCCGGCGACGGGGGCCTCTCGCACGTTCAGGCGTCGTCCGCCCCGCCCCGCCGGGTGTGCAAATCGCGACCACACCGGGGTTGAACCCCGCACGACGCCACGTTATGGACGGCATCGAGAGCGGAACGGTCGGGTTCGGCCCGGTGAAGTCGCCCGACGCGGTCGGGTTCGGCCCGGTGAAGTCGCCCGACGCGGTCGGGTTCGGCACCGAGGCCAGGGTGGAGCCGAGGAGGCGCGGGCCGCGACCGCCGCGGACGGCACCATGACAGGTGCGGAAAGATGGGGGCGTGCCTCTCGTCTCGACCGATCCTGCTCTGCTCGCCCGTCTCCGCTCCGACCTGTCGTCGTCCGGGTTCACCGTCGATCGCCTCAGCGGCCCCGACGCGTGGGGGCCGACGGCCGGTGCCGCGCTGTTCCGGGGTGAGCGGGTCGCGGCCCGGCGCGCACTCCGCCGCAGCGTCGAGTCGAACGACGGCATCCGCACGGCGGCGACCCTCGCTCTGCTGTTCATCCTCGGTTATCCGCAGCCCCGGGCCGACGTCGAGCGCGCTCTGCCCACCCTCGGCGTCGACGGGGCCGAGTCCCTCGGGCTGATCGAGCTCGATACCGCGTCGGCACCGACCCCCGCGTCGGCACCGACCACCGCGTCGGCACCGACCACGCAGACGACCGCCCAGACCGTCCGGGCGCGGGTCGACCTCCGCCCCTACTCGTTCGTCGACGGGGTCGGCGAGGCCGCGTGGTGGATCGCCTCCGACCTCGGCGAGCTCGCCCTCGGCGGCGCCCTGCGCGAAGACCACGTGCTCGGCGTGGGCGGCGCCTCGGCCACGCTGGCCGGGCTGATCGTTCCGCGCGACGTCGATCGCGCGCTCGACCTCGGCACCGGCTGCGGCATCCAGGCGATGCACGTCGCTCGGCACGCGCGGCACGTGGTCGCCACCGACATCTCGCGCCGTGCCCTCGACTTCGCGGCGTTCAACGCCGCGCTGAACCTGATCGACGGCATCGAGTTCCGTCTGGGCAGCCTCTTCGAGCCCGTCGCCGGCGAGACCTTCGACCACGTGGTCTCGAACCCGCCCTTCGTCATCACGCCGCGCCTCGAGGGGGTGCCCGAGTACGAGTACCGGGACGGCGGCATGGAGGGCGACGACCTCGTGGCGTCCGTCGTCGGCGAGGTCGGGCGGCATCTGGCCCCGGGCGGCATCGCTCAGCTGCTCGGCAACTGGGAGTCCGCCGGCGCAGGCGGCTCACCGGCGAAGAAGGGCGCGTACTCCGTCTCCGACTGGGCGGCGCGCGGTCTCGTGCCCCTCGACGTGTGGGTGGTCGAACGCGAGCTGCAGGACCCAGCCGCCTACGCCGAGACCTGGATCCGAGACGGCGGCACCCGCCCCGGCACCGATGACTTCGAGCGGCTCTACGAGGCCTGGCTCGGCGACTTCGAGACGCGGCGCATCGAGCAGGTCGGGTTCGGCTACGTGACGCTGCGGCGACCGGTCGATGAGGCGACTGCGCCCGTGGTCCGCATCGAGCGCCTCCTCGGGGCGATGGGGGCGAACGAGGTCGGACTCGGGGCGCACCTCCTGGCGACGCTCGACTCGCTCGACACCCTGCGGGGTCTGGATGACGACGCCCTGCTGGCGACGCACCCGCGGGTCGCCGGAGACGTCACCGAAGAGCGCCACTACTGGCCCGGCAACGACGACCCCACCGTCATCACCCTCAAGCAGGGCGGCGGCTTCGCCCGGAGCATCGAGTCGGGAACAGCGCTCTCGGCGCTGGTCGGGGCTTCGGACGGGGAGCTGTCAGCAGCGGCGATCGCCGGTGCCCTGGCACAGCTGCTCGATGTCGAGGAGGCGCGGCTCCGTCAGGAGCTGGCGCCGCGCCTCCGCGAGCTGGTCACCGTGGGCATGCTGCGACTCTGAGTCGCCCGTCGGATGATCGGCGGCCGGCTACCTGCCGACCCGGTCGCCCCAGGTGCGCCACGAGTACTCGGGCACGAACCCGAGGAGATCGCGCGCCTTGTCGGAGCTGAGCAGGGGCTCGGTGCCCTCGATCGCCGCGCGGCGCTCGACCTGGGGGTAGAACCGGTCGGCGAGCACGGCGGTGGGAGTGTTCATCACGGTGTCGGCGTTCGCGATGATGAAGGCCTCGAAGCCGACCAGATCGGACTGCAGGGCCTTGCGGACGGCCTGGGCGCCGTCGCGGGCGTCGATGTACGAGAAGAGGTTGAACGTGCGCTCTTCGGGGGACTCGTCGAACGGGAACGCCTCGTAGTCGGTGTCGTCCATCACGTTCGAGAAGCGCAGACCGATCAGCTTGAGCTGGCGATCCCAGCGGGTGAAGTGCCGGGCCATCTCCTCTTCGACGGCCTTTCCGAGCGAGTACGACGACTCGGGGCGCACCGGGTACTCCTCGTCGACGGGGAGGTAGGGCGGGTCGATGTCGAAGGGGATGCCGAGCAGCGTCTCGCTCGAGGCCCAGACGACGTTGCGGATCTTCGCGGCCCGGGCGGCGGCGAAGACGTTGTAGCTCGAGGTGACGTTGTTGGTGAACAGCGCCGCGTTCGGCACGAGCCCGGGTGCCGGGATGGCGCCGAGGTGCACGACGGCGTCGATCTGGTCGTAGCGGTCGTCGACGCTGGTCAGAGCCTGAGCGACCTGGCCGTAGTCGGTCAGATCGACCTTCACGTAGACGACGCCGTCGACGGGTTCGGGGCTCGGCACGCGGTCGAGCAGCACGACCTCGTAGCCGTTCTCCGCGAGATCGCGGACGACGGCGCGGCCGAGCTTGCCGCTGCCGCCGGTGACGGCGACGCGCTGTCGGCTGCCGGGGCGCGACCCGCCCTGGTCGGAGCTGCTGCCGGCGGAGTTGCTGGGGGGAGTGGACGTCATCGTCGGGTCTTCCTGCCTGTGGTTGGGATTCCGTTCTATCAGCCGCCACCGACACCGGGGTCGCTCTGTGGTCGATGTGCAGGGTGCCGGCGGGTGGGGAGGGATGACCCGCTGACAATCACCCGGTCTCGCTGCCGCGCGACCGTCATGACCGGTTATCTTGTAGTGCGTCCTCGGCTGGTTACCGAGACGCTCGCACCCGTCACACGTCCGACGCGGCCGATCGTGATCTCCTGATCCGATCACGTCCGGTCCTCGTTCGGGGTGCGGCCCGCACGCCCCCGTCCGAGTCTCGACTCGTCGACGGGGGCGTGCCTTGTCTCCGGCCCGCTCCCGTGACAGTATTGAGTGATCCTCATCTCACGAGCGGATCAGGGGTGAGATGGGGCGAAGTGCACAGGGGCGCCCCGGCGCCCGTGCCCGCTCCTCCACCGGTGGTGCTGCCGCGTCCCACCGGTGGAGGGGCTCCTCGGGCTCGGCGGCGACCGGGCCCGATGAGGCAAGATCGACACATCATGTCGTCCGCTCCCGCCGCTCCTCTGGCCGCCCTCCTCCCCGCCCACCCGGGCACCGCCTCCTACGATGCGGACGCCGCGTACGCCGACTTCGCGGGGTGGGCCGAGGGTCGGGGGCTGCCGCTCTACCCCGCACAGGACGAGGCCATGATCGAGCTCGTCTCGGGGGCGTCGGTCATCCTCAGCACACCGACCGGCACCGGCAAGTCGCTCGTGGCCGCCGGGGCCCACTTCGTGGCGCTCAGCAAGGGGCAGCGCAGCTATTACACGGCACCGATCAAGGCCCTGGTCAGCGAGAAGTTCTTCGCGCTCGTCGACTTGTTCGGGCCCGAGAACGTCGGCATGGTCACCGGCGACTCGTCGGTCAACTCCGACGCGCCCATCATCTGCTGCACGGCCGAGATCCTGGCGAACCTCGTGCTGCGCCACGGCGCCGACTCCGAGGTCGACCAGGTCGTGATGGACGAGTTCCACTTCTACGGCGACCAGTCGCGGGGGTGGGCCTGGCAGGTGCCCCTGCTGCTGCTTCCTCGCGTGCAGTTCCTGCTCATGTCGGCCACGTTGGGCGACGTCACCCGCATCACCGACGACCTCTCGAGGCGCACCGGTCGCCCCGTCGCCCGGGTCACCGGGGTCGAGCGGCCGGTGCCCCTGCACTACACGTACGCGCAGACGCCCGTGCAGGAGACGGTCGAAGACCTGCTCGCCACGGGCGAGGCGCCGGTGTACGTCGTGCACTTCTCGCAGGCGGCGGCCCTCGAGCGGGCGCAGGCCCTCTCGAGCATCAAGGTCGCCACCCGAGAGCAGCGCGACGAGATCGCGGAGCTGATCGGCGGGTTCCGGTTCAGCACGGGCTTCGGCAAGACGCTCGGGCGCCTCGTCCGCTCGGGCATCGGCGTGCACCACGCCGGCATGCTGCCCAAGTACCGCCGTCTCGTCGAGCAGCTCGCCCAGCGCGGCCTGCTGCGGGTCATCTGCGGCACCGACACCCTCGGCGTCGGCATCAACGTGCCCATCCGCACCGTGCTGCTGACCGCCCTCACGAAGTTCGACGGCACGCGCATGCGGCAGCTGTCGGCCAGGGAGTTCCACCAGATCGCCGGGCGTGCCGGTCGTGCGGGTTACGACACGTCGGGCTCGGTGGTGCTGCAGGCGCCCGAGCACGAGATCGACAACCTCAAGGCCATCGAGAAGGCGGGCGACGACCCCAAGAAGAAGCGCAAGATCGTCCGCAAGAAAGCACCGGACGGCTTCGTGTCGTGGGGCGAGCCGAGCTTCCAGAAGCTGATCGCCGCCGAGCCCGAGGCCCTGACCTCGCACATGCAGATCACCCACGCCATGCTGCTGAACGTCATCGGCCGCGGTGGCGACGTGTTCGAGAACGTGCGGTCGCTCGTCTTCGACAACCACGAACCGCGCTCGCGGCAGTACGCGATGGCGCGTCAGGCCATCTCGATCTACCGCACGCTGCGGACGGCCGAGGTCGTCGTGCAAGAGCCGTCGATCGACGGTGGCGACCCCGTCATCCGACTCACCGTCGATCTGCAGGCCAACTTCGCGCTGAACCAGCCCCTGTCGCCGTTCGCACTCGCGACCTTCGACGTGCTCGACCGTGAATCGCCCAGCTACGCGCTCGACGTCGTGTCCGTCGTCGAGTCGACGCTCGACGACCCGAGGCCGATCCTCTCGCAGCAGCAGTTCAAGGCGCGGGGCGAGGCCGTCGCCGCCATGAAGTCCGAGGGCATCGAGTACGACCAGCGGATGGAGCTGCTCGAGCAGGTCACCCATCCCAAGCCGCTCGACGAGCTGCTGACCGCCCTGTTCGAGACCTACAAGGCGTCGCAGCCGTGGATCGGCGACTTCGAGCTCAGCCCGAAGTCGGTGGTCCGCGATCTCTACGAGCGCGCGATGACCTTCGGCGACTTCGTCAACTTCTACGGCCTCGCCCGGTCGGAGGGGCTGGTGCTGCGCTACCTGTCCGACGCCTTCCGGGCGCTGAGGCAGACGGTGCCCGACGAAGCGAAGACCGACGAGCTCGCCGACCTGATCGAGTGGCTGGGCGAGCTGGTGCGCCAGGTCGACTCGAGCCTCCTCGACGAATGGGAGGAGATGCTGAACCCCCGCGAGGTCGACGCCCACGACGACATCGTCCCCCCGGTCCTCCGGCGGTTCAGCGCGAACGAACGGGCCTTCCGCATCGCGGTCCGCAACGAGATGTTCCGACGCGTCCAGCTCGCCGCGCGCGACGACGCCGAGGCGCTCGGTCGGATCGACGCCGCATCGGGCTGGGACGTCGACCGGTGGGGCGAGGCGCTCGACCGCTACTACGACGAGTACGACTCGATGGGCACCGATGCGGCCGCCCGGGGGCCGCACATGCTGGTCGTCGAGCAGCTGCCGACGGTGTGGCGGGTGCGCCAGATCTTCGCCGACCCGGAGGGCGACCACGACTTCGGCATCTCCGCCGTCGTCGACCTGGCCTCGAGCGACGAACGCGGCGAGGCCGTGGTCACCGTGACCGCGGTCGGGCCGGCCTCCGAACGCACCAGGGGCATGGTCGTCGAGGAGTAACGTCGTCACCGTGCTCCCCGACCCGGGGGCCGCCGATGACCGCAGCACCACCGTGCTCCGCTCCACGAGGAGGACCCATGTCTCGCCTGTCCGGAAAAGTCGCGATCGTCACGGGGGCCGCATCCGGAATCGGTGAGGCCATCGTGCGTCGATTCGCCGACGAGGGTGCTCACGTCGTCGCCACCGACATCGTCGACGGGTCGGCCGTGGCGGCCGAGGCCGGCGCGGAGTTCCTCCGGCACGACGTCGCGAACGGCGGCGACTGGAAGCGCGTCATGGACCACGTCGCCGAGCGGCACGGCCGCCTCGACGTGCTCGTCAACAACGCCGGCATCGTGTCCGGTCAGTCGATCGACGTGACCCAGCTCGAGAGCTGGAACCGGGTCTTCGCCGTCAACGTCACCGGTGTCATGCTCGGCACGCGATTCGCCATCGAGCAGATGCGGTCGAACCCCGACGGCGAGGGCGGATCGATCATCAACCTCGCCCCTGCGACATCGTTCCTCGGGTTCGGCGACGATGCCGCCTACACCGCGAGCAAGCACGCTCTCGTCGGCCTGACCCGCTCGAGCGCGGCCCACGCCGCTCAGGAGGGCTGGGACATCCGCATCAACTCGCTGCACCCCGGCCCGACGGACACCGCGATGTTCCGTCGGCAGGTCGAGGCGCAGCCCGGCCTGCTCGACGCCTTCAAGACGATGAGCCCCCGCGGGCGCCTCGCGCGGCCCGAAGAGGTCGCCGGGCTCGCCCTGCACCTCGCGTCAGACGACTCGGCCTTCTCGACCGGCGGGCAGTTCGTCGTCGACGGCGGCCTGTCGAGCACGCACCCCTCGATGTAGCCCGCCGGGCGGGACCGCCTCAGAACAGGGTCGCCGGAGGCGCGGGCGGGGTCGCCGGCGCCGCGATCGGGTCGGTCGTCGACACCGGCGCACCTGGCCAGCCCGGGCCGCTCGGAACGGCCGTCCGGTTCTGGAACGCCGTCGCCGCGCCGCGGGCGCGCACGTCCGCGGCCTCGTTCATCTCGTGGCCCATGTGACCCCGCACCCACTCGAACCGGACCTTCCGCCCGGCCAGGGCCTCGTCCAGCTCCTTCAGGATCTCGACGTTCAGCACCGGCTTGCCGTCGGCCTTGCGCCAGCCCTTGCGCTTCCAGCCCGGCATCCACTCGGTGCAGGCCTTGATCGTGTACTGGCTGTCGCAGAGGATGTGCAGATCGTCGTCGGTGCCGGCGGTCGCCCGCAGCAGCTCGAGCACGGCGGTCAGCTCGCCCTGGTTGTTCGTCGCGCGCGGCCAGCCGCCCGCGGCCCAGCGCTCGTCGTCCACGTACCAGGCCCAACCGGCCGGCCCGGGGTTGCCGAGGGCCGAACCGTCTGCTGCGGCGGTGATGGTCATGCGGGGTGCTCCTTGCGTCGACGGCGTGCTCGACCACGCTAACGGACCCGGCCCGCTCCTCCTGCGCCGCGCCTCCTCGGGGGCCCGGCCCGCGCCTCCTGCGCCGCGCCTCCTCGGGGGCCCGGCCCGCGCCTCCTGGGGCACTGCGGCGGGTTCTCGTCATCGGGGGCGGGGGAGCCCCGACCCCCCCCCCCTGACCGGGGCCCC
>NZ_JAXCWB010000001.1:267958-527449 GCF_034045305.1 Frigoribacterium sp. CFBP9029 | reverse complement strand
CGACGGGTCAGCGCTGACCCGCCCCCGATGACGGGAACCCGCCCGACCCCGGCTACCACGGCTACGGCGACACCGGCGACCCCGGCGCGCACGGGAGAACGCGGGGGAGGCGCGGGTCAGTCGACGTCGTCGGGGTGCGACCCGGTGCGCCGCCCCGACTCGAGGGCGGCGATCGCGTCGAGGTCGGCGTCGTCGAGCTCGAAGCCGAACACGTCGAGGTTCGAGCGGATGCGCGACGCGGTGGCCGACTTGGGGATCACGACGAGACCGTGCTGCAGGTGCCAGCGGATCACGACCTGCGCGACGCTCACGCCCAGCCGATCGGCGATGCCGAGCAGCACCTCGTCGTCGAGGATCCGCCCGCGGGCGAGCGGCGACCACGCCTCGGTGACGATGCCGTGCCCGTCGCCGAAGGCCCGCAGCTCGCGTTGGGGCAGCCACGGGTGCGCCTCGACCTGGTTGACGACCGGCACGACGTCGGTCTCGCCGAGCAGCCGCTCGAGGTGCGGCACCTGGAAGTTGCTGACGCCGATCGACCGCGCCCGCCCCTCGGAGCGGATGGTCTCGAGGGCCCGATAGGTCTCGACGTACCGGTCGCGGCTCGCCGCGGGCCAGTGGATGAGGTACAGATCGACGTGGTCGGTGTCGAGCAGGCGGAGGCTCTCGTCGAACGCGCGCAGGGTCTCGTCGTAGCCGTGCTCGGTGTTCCAGACCTTGGTCGTCAGATAGACGTCGTCGCGGTCGAGGCCGGAGGCGCGCATCGCTCGCCCGACGCCCGCCTCGTTGCCGTAGAGGGTCGCGGTGTCGATGTGCCGGTAGCCCTCGTCGAGGGCGATGCGGACGACCCTCTCGGCCTCGTCGTCGGCGACCTTGTAGACGCCGAGTCCGAGCTGGGGGATGGTCGTGCCGTCGTTCAGTGCGACGCGGGGGATCTGGATGTCGGGCATGCGTCGATCCTGCCAGCCCGAGGAGGCGCGGGTCAGCTGGGCTGGATCGCCACCGGCTCGGTGTCGGGCAGCGGGCTGGCGTCGCGACCGCGCAGATCGGGGAGCGACCTGTGGAACGCGATGCCGACGAGCATGCCGACCAGTGCGAAGACGGCGGCGACGATCAGGCCGCCCTGCCCGCCGATGCGGTCGATGTAGAAGCCGGCGATGGCCGAGCCGAGCGCCGAGCCGATCAGCTGGCCGGTACCCGCCCAGCCGTAGGCCTCGGCGGTGTCGCTGAACTTGACGCTCGACGAGACGATGGCGAACATGACGGCCAGGGCGGGCGCGATGCCCACGCCGGCGATCAGCAGGGTGACGCTGAGCGGCCACAGCCCGGTCATGAAGACGGCGAGGGTCATGCCGACGAAGACGATGGCGAGTCGACGGGCGAGGGCCCAGGGGCCGACCGGCACGTGCCCGAGCGCGAGCCCGCCGACCAGCGAGCCGGCGGCGAAGATCGCCAGTGCGATGCCCGAGTCGGCGCTGCCCTCGCCGAAGAGGGCGACGACACCGGCCTCGACGGCGGCGCAGGCTCCGATGAGCAGGAACCCGGCGACGGTGGCGAGCAGCACGGTGGGGCGGGCCAGCACCTTGCCGAAGGCCCGCTTGCTGCGGGGGATGCGGACCCGGCCGACCTCGGGCGAGGCGATGAACCAGATGCCCCCGCCGACGAGGAACGCGGCGGCGAGCCAGATGGCCTCTTGCGTGCCGACCTGGGTGCCGACGAAGGTCGTGATGACCGGACCCGCCACCCAGATGATCTCCTGTGCCGAGGCGTCGAGCGAGAAGAGCGGGGTGAGCTGATTCGAGGTGACCATCTTGGGGTAGATGGTGCGGACGGCCGGCTGCACCGGCGGCACGCTGAGGCCGGTCACGAACCCGAGCGCCATGAACGCCGGCACGGAGAAGTCGACCAGGGTGAAGGTGATCATCGACGCGAAGCAGACGATCAGCGTGAGGGTCAGCACGGGGCGCATGGCCCAGCGGCCCATCCAGCGACTCGTGAGCGGGCCCGAGATGGCCTGGCCGATGCTCGTCGCGGCCAGGACGAGGCCGGCGGCGGCGTACGAGTGGTGCACGTGCTCGACGTGCAGCAGGAACGCGAGCGACAGCATGCCGAACGGGAAGCGCGCGGTCAGCTGGGCCGCGATGATGCGCGAGACGCCGGGCGTCTTCAGCAGGGTCGAATAGGTGCTCACGAGGGGACAAGTCTACGAGCGGACGGGGTCGTCGCGACACGCCGTCGGCCCGAAGTGGGGACAGCCCGTTTCGAATGTCGGAGGTGGGGAGAAGGATGTGGAGAACTCACCGGAAACGGGGACAACACCCGCAGAACTGTTGGCAACTTGTGGGAGACCCTGTGGAAAGTCAGCCGTATGAGAGTTACACCCGTGTAACACCGCATCTAGTTGCGCGTGCCAGTGTCGGCCACTAGATGTAGTATCGAAGAGTCGCCACGGGCACTACGCACCGTGGCCCGCGAACCACCAGACCCGGCCTCGAAAGCCGGCCAGAACACAGGGGATCCCATGGCCATCACCGTCTACACCAAGCCGTCCTGCGTCCAGTGCACGGCCACGTACCGCGCCCTCGACAACAAGGGCATCGAGTACGACATCCTCGACGTCACGGCCGACGACGCCGCGCTCGAGACCGTCAAGGCCCTCGGCTACCTGCAGGCCCCCGTGGTCATCGCCGACGACGACCACTGGAGCGGATTCCGCCCCGACAAGATCGCCGGCCTGGCCGCGCGCATCTCCTGACCCACCCGGGTGCGCCGGGTCGACGTCGTCACGACGGAGCCCGTGCCCACCCACCGACCACGCAGGAGGGCCTCGGCCATGACGAACCTCGTCTACTTCTCCAGCGTCTCGGGCAACACCCGGCGGTTCGTCGAGAAGCTGGGTGTGCCGGCGGAGCGGATCCCGCTCTTCCCGTCCGAGCCGGCACTCCACGCCACCGACCCCTACGTCCTCGTCCTGCCCACCTACGGTGGCGGCGAAGGGCGGGGCGCCGTCCCGAAGCAGGTCATCCGGTTCCTCAACGACGAGGGCAACCGGCGCCTCATCCGAGGCGTGATCGCGGCGGGCAACACCAACTTCGGAGAGGGCTACTGCCTGGCCGGCGACATCGTCGCCGCCAAATGCGAGGTTCCCCTTCTCTACCGTTTCGAGGTCTTCGGAACACCAGACGACGTCAACGCCGTACACACAGGATTGGAAGAATTTTGGATTCAGCAGTCGATGATCTCGAACTGATCGCCGCGCCCGGGCAGGGCCTGGCGGGCACCACCGGGATGGACTACCACGCCCTCAACGCGATGCTCAACCTCTACGGTCCGTCGGGCGAGATCCAGTTCGACAAAGACCGTGAGGCGGCGAAGCAGTACTTCCTGCAGCACGTCAACCAGAACACGGTCTTCTTCCACAACCTGCGCGAGCGTCTCGACTACCTGGTCGAGAACGAGTACTACGAGGCCGCGACCATCGAGCAGTACGACTTCTCGTTCGTCGAGAAGCTCAACGACCTCGCGTACTCGAAGAAGTTCCGGTTCCAGACGTTCCTCGGCGCGTTCAAGTACTACACGTCGTACACGCTGAAGACGTTCGACGGGAAGCGCTACCTCGAGCGCTTCGAAGACCGCGTGGTCATGACCGCCCTCGGTCTGGCCCAGGGCGACGAGAAGCTCGCCGTCGACCTCGTCGAGGAGATCATCGCGGGTCGATTCCAGCCCGCGACGCCGACGTTCCTCAACACGGCCAAGGCCCAGCGCGGCGAGCTCGTCAGCTGCTTCCTGCTGCGCATCGAAGACAACATGGAGTCGATCTCGCGCGGCATCAACTCGTCGCTGCAGCTGTCGAAGCGCGGTGGCGGCGTCGCCCTCTCGCTCTCGAACATCCGCGAGGCCGGCGCGCCGATCAAGCAGATCGAGAACCAGTCGTCGGGCATCATCCCCGTCATGAAGCTGCTCGAAGACAGCTTCAGCTACGCCAACCAGCTCGGCGCCCGTCAGGGTGCCGGTGCGGTCTACCTGAGCGCCCACCACCCCGACATCATGCGGTTCCTCGACACGAAGCGCGAGAACGCCGACGAGAAGATCCGCATCAAGACGCTGTCGCTCGGCGTCGTCGTGCCCGACATCACGTTCGAGCTCGCGAAGAACAACGAAGACATGTACCTCTTCTCGCCGTACGACGTCGAGAAGGTCTACGGCGTGCCCTTCGGTGACGTCGCGATCAGCGAGAAGTACCGCGAGATGGTCGCCGACTCGCGCATCAAGAAGACGAAGATCAAGGCGCGCGACTTCTTCCAGACGATCGCCGAGATCCAGTTCGAGTCGGGCTACCCGTACATCGTGTTCGAAGACACGGTCAACAAGGCGAACCCGATCAAGGGCCGCATCAACATGTCGAACCTGTGCTCGGAGATCCTGCAGGTCAACACGCCCACGACGTTCAACGAAGACCTGAGCTACAACGAGATCGGAAAAGACATCTCGTGCAACCTCGGCTCGATGAACATCGCGCTGTCGATGGACGCCCCCGACCTCGGCAAGACCGTCGAGACCGCCATCCGCGGTCTCAGCGCGGTCAGCGACATGAGCCACATCGCATCGGTCCGTTCGATCGAGGTCGGCAACGACCAGTCGCACGCCATCGGCCTCGGCCAGATGAACCTGCACGGCTACCTCGCCCGTGAGCACGTGCACTACGGCAGCGAAGAAGCGATCGACTTCACGAACATCTACTTCTACACGGTGCTGTTCCACGCCCTGCGGGCCTCGAACACCATCGCGATCGAACGCGGTGTCACCTTCGGCGGCTTCGCCGACAGCACCTACGCGTCGGGCGAGTTCTTCGACAAGTACACCGAGCAGGTCTGGGTCCCCTCGACCGCTCGCGGTGCGTCGCTGTTCGCCGACGCCCAGGTCGCCATCCCCACGCAAGACGACTGGCGTGAGCTGAAGGCCAGCGTCATGGCGCACGGTCTGTACAACCAGAACCTGCAGGCGGTGCCCCCGACCGGCTCGATCTCGTACATCAATCACTCGACGTCGTCGATCCACCCGATCGCGTCGAAGATCGAGATCCGCAAGGAGGGCAAGCTCGGTCGCGTGTACTACCCGGCGCCGTTCATGACCAACGAGAACCTCGAGTACTACACCGACGCCTACGAGATCGGCCCCGAGAAGATCATCGACACGTACGCCGCGGCCACGCAGCACGTCGACCAGGGTCTCTCGCTCACGCTGTTCTTCAAGGACACCGCGTCGACGCGCGACATCAACAAGGCCCAGATCTACGCATGGCGCAAGGGCATCAAGACGATCTACTACATCCGCCTCCGTCAGCTCGCGCTCGAGGGCACCGAGGTCGACGGCTGCGTCAGCTGCATGCTCTAGAGCCGGTCGCCGCGTCGCCCCACGGCGGCGCACAGCCTCCGGTCGACGGCGCGGGTCGGGAACGAAACCCGACCCGCGCCTCCTGAACTCCCGATCCTGTCTTCGAAAGGCATGTCATGACCATCACCGACCCGGTCCACGCGACCGGCAAGTCGATCCCTCTGATCAAGTCCGTCAGCGCGATCAACTGGAACCGCATCCACGACGAGAAAGACGTCGACGTCTGGAACCGCCTGGTCAACAACTTCTGGCTGCCCGAGAAGATCCCGCTGTCGAACGACGTCCAGTCGTGGAACACCCTCACGCCCGAAGAGCAGCAGCTCACCATGCGCGTGTTCACGGGTCTGACCCTGCTCGACACCATCCAGGGCACCGTCGGCGCGATCAGCCTCATCCCCGACGCGATCACCCCGCACGAAGAGGCCGTCTACACGAACATCGCGTTCATGGAGTCGGTGCACGCCAAGAGCTACTCGTCGATCTTCTCGACCCTCGCGTCGACGCCCGAGATCGACGACGCCTTCCGCTGGTCGGTCGAGAACCCGAACCTGCAGAAGAAGGCTCAGATCGTCCTCGACTACTACACGGGCGACGACCCGCTGAAGCGCAAGGTCGCCTCGACGCTGCTCGAGTCGTTCCTGTTCTACAGCGGCTTCTACCTGCCGATGTACTGGTCGTCGCGGGCGAAGCTCACCAACACGGCCGACCTGATCCGCCTCATCATCCGTGACGAGGCCGTGCACGGGTACTACATCGGCTACAAGTTCCAGAAGGGGCTCGAAGGCGCCTCCGAAGAGCGCAAGCAGGAGATCAAGGACTACACGTTCAACCTGCTCTTCGAGCTCTACGAGAACGAGATCCAGTACACGCAAGACCTCTACGACTCGGTCGGCCTGACCGAGGACGTCAAGAAGTTCCTGCACTACAACGCCAACAAGGCGCTGATGAACCTCGGCTACGAGGCCATGTTCCCGAAAGAGACGACCGACGTGAACCCGGCGATCCTGTCGGCGCTGTCGCCGAACGCCGACGAGAACCACGACTTCTTCTCGGGGTCGGGCTCGTCGTACGTGATCGGCAAGGCCGTCACCACCGAAGACGAGGACTGGGACTTCTAACCCCCGCAGGAGGCGCGGCTCGCTCCGAGCCCCGCCCCGCTCGTACGGCGGGCGATCACGGATCTTCCGTGGTCGCCCGCCGTCGTCGTCTCGGTGCCGGGAGACGTCCCCGATAGGGTCTGAGCATGACCACGGGGGAACGAGCACCGATCGATCTGCGCCTCATCATGATCTGCGCCGGCCTCGGGGTGGTGGCGGTCGCCTTCGGGCTGCTGCCCTGGCTGCTGACCGGGGCGCGCCTCCCTCTGCAGAACCTCTGGACGACTCCCGTCGTCGCCCCCGACGGCGTGACGGCCGCACCCGATGCCATGCCCGTGTCGTTGCTGCCCTTCAGTCAGTACGCCCTCACGCTCCAGGCGGCGCTGCTCGTGACCGGGTCCGCCGTGGCCGGTCTCGTGGTCCGCGCGACCGGGGTCCGTCATCGACGGGGCACCGTGATCGCGCTCCTCGTCGGCACGGTCGGCGCGCAGCTCGTCGCGCTCATCCAGAGCACGACGACCGTCAGAGCGGGGCTGCCCGACAGCCTTGCGTCCGTCGTCTACCTCGCCGCGGTCATAGCCGCCGCCGCCATCGGGATCGCCCTCGGAGTCGTCGTGCTGCTCCTCATCGCGCGGGCTCCGCGCGGGGCGGCGGTCGTCGGTCTCAGCGTCGGCGCCGTGGCCGTCGTCGAATGGGGTCACGCCCTCGTCTACCCGCCGTTCTCGCTCATCACCGAAGCCGTGCCCGTAGCGGAGGCGGTCCTCCGCTGGTCGCCCGCCGTGCTCGTGGCGGCCGCCGTCGTCTGGGCGGGGACGTCCACGCTCGGCCGGGCGGTCGGAGCTGCGGTCTCACTGCTCGCTCTCTGGATCGGACCGGCGGCGATCACCGCGGTCTCGAGCGCCGCGGGCACCCGCGTGTACGCGAGCTACCCGTTCGAGATGGTCGACATGGCCGGGCAGGTGTTCACCTCGGCGCTCGTCTCGACGGCGGGTTGGAGTCCGGTCGTGCTCGCCGCCGTGCTGGCGGCTGCCGGCCTGGTCGCGCGTCGCCCGGTGCTGGCGTGGTTGCGCGGCCGCACCGGCCGCACCGGCGCCCCGTCCGCGACGCCGTGAACCGCGTTCGCGAAGATGAACCGCGGTGCGGCCGCACCGCAGCACCGTCTGCGACGCCGTGAACCGCGTTCGCGAAGATGAACCGCGATATACGGCGGTTCATCTTCGCGAACGCGGTTCTTCGGCGAGGTGCGTAGCGGCGGGCAGCGCGGCGTCAGGTGACGAAGAGCACGGCGCGGCGTCAGGTGACTAAGAGCGCGGCGCGGCGTCAGGCGGGGAGCAGCGCGGCGTCAGGCTGCGAGCAGCGCGGTGCGGATCGCCGCGACGCCGAGCCGCACCTCGGCGAACGTCGTCGAGAGCGGGGAGAGTCCGATGCGCAGCCCGTCCGGGTTGCGGAAGTCGGGCACCACTCCCTCCTCCCAGAGCGCAGCCACGACGGCTCGGAACGCCGGGTGCCGCACCGTCACGTGACTGCCCCGCGACTCGGCTGAGCGCGGCGTCGCGACCTCGACCCCGAGCGGCACCAGCCACGCGTCGACCAGCTCGAACGCGTAGTCCGTCAGCGCGAGCGACTTGGCGCGGATCGCGTCGATGCCCGCCTCCTCGACCAGCTCGAGCATGTCGCCCAGCGGCAGCATGCCGACGATCGGCGGGGTGCCGCTGATGAACCGCCGGATGCCCGACGCCGGCGTGTAGCCGTCGGCCATCGCGAACACGTCGGCCGCTCCCATCCAGCCCTGGATCGGCTGCTCGAGCGACGGCAGCAGATCGATCCGCGCGTAGAGGAACGCCGGCGCCCCGGGCCCGCCGTTCAGGTACTTGTACGTGCAGCCGACGGCCACGTCGACTCCCCATTCGTCGAGCCGCATCGGCACGACGCCGACCGAATGGCACAGGTCGAACAGCACCAGCGCGCCCGCGTCGTGCACGAGTCGTGTGATGGCGGGCATGTCGACCAGGTAGCCCGAACGGTACGAGACGTGGTTGACGAGCACGACCGCGGTGTCCGGCCCGACCACGTCGGCCAGCAGGTCGACCGTGACGCCGAGAGCCGGGTCGACGTGCACCCACCGCACGGTGGCCCCCCGCTCGCGGGCGATGCCCTCGACGACGAAGCGGTCGGTCGGGAACTGGTCGTCGTCGATCACGATCTCGTGACGGTCGGGCCTCGCCGCCAGCATCGCCCGGATCGCCTTGTAGAGCAGCACCGTCGTCGAGTCGCCCACGACCGTCTGCCCTGCGGCGGCCCCGAGTGCCGCCGCCCCGATCCGGTCGCCGAGCTCGGTGGGCCGTGCCATCCACTGCTCGTCCCACGAGCGGATCAGCCGGCTGCCCCAGTCGTGCCGCACGAACGACGCGATCCGATCGGGCGTGACCCGCAGCGGCCGGCCGAGCGAGTTGCCGTCGAGGTACGAGACGACGTCGCCGGCCGGTGCGAACCGGTCGACGAACCGCGCGAGCGGGTCGGCGGCGTCGAGCTGCTCGGACGGCAGCTCGGGCATCGGGGGAGCGGCGGCGGAGTCGGCGGCGTCAGAGACGACGGCGGCGGAGGAGGCGGCAGGGCCGGGGGTCGAGGAGGCGCGGGTCACGAGGTCTTCTCCAGCAGGGTGTCGGGGGTGATCACGGTGGCAGTGGCCAGCCAGTCGGCGGCGGCACCGGGGTCGTCGGGTCGGGGCGGCGGCGTCGGGATCCAGGTGGCTCGCGAGGTGCCGCGACCGCTCTCGCCCGCCCCGCCGAGCTGAGCGCCCGCCGTGAGCGCGTGCAGCAGCAGATCGAGGTCGAGCCCGGCCCGCTGCAGGGCACGCAGCTCGCGCGCGTTCACCCCGACGGGCAGGTCGCCGTTGCCGAGGTCGGTGCCGTACAGCACGTGACCGCCGGCGGCCCGGAACCTCGCGAGGTTCGCGACGGCGATGTCGTGCGCCGCGCCTCCTCGGCCGTGTCCGTGGATGTCGAGGGTGCTGATCCAGCTGGTGCGCGCGGCGAGGCGTTCGACGAGCTCGTCGTCGAGACGCTCGCTGAAGGGGGTGTGCGCGAAGCGGGCCACTCCGGCCGCGAGAGCGCGACGGGCCTGCCCGACCCCCTGCACGTGAGCGACCGGCACGAGCAGATGCTCGTTGGCGGCGTCGACGATCGCCCGCAGTGTGACGTCGTCGAACACCGGCCCGACGTCGGAGTTGAGGCTGATCTTGACGAACGACGCCCCGAGGTCGCGCATCCGCTCGACCTCGCGTCTCGCGCTCGCGGCGTCGGTCACGACCACGGCCGCGGTGTCGGGCGCCCACCCGGCGCGGCTCGGGTAGCCGGCGGGCGGGCAGAGCAGCCCGCCGGCGACGCGCACCTCGGGCCAGCGGGGGTCGAGGCGCCCGTGCTCGGGCCAGAGCGACGCGGTGTCCGGGTCCCAGCCGAGGTCGTCGACCCGGGCGATGCCGCCGGCCGCGAGGGCGAGGGGATCGATCAGCCCGAGGTGCACGTGCGAGTCCGTGAAGGGCGCGAGCAGGGTGCCGGGCAGATGCGGCAGGCCGTCGTGCACGGCGCGGGGCGGACCGAGCAGGTCGATGTCGCCCGAGACGCGCACCACCGAGCGACCCGACCACGCACCCGACCAGGCGTGATCGACCGTGACGAACCGCGCCTCCTGGGTCATGGGTCGACTTTATGCTGCCGCCCGGCGAAGCGGGCGTGTCCGGCCGAAGCGGTCGTGGCCGGCGGCCCGCCTCGGCCGGAGTCGCCCGTTCCGCCCGCTCGTCGGGTGCGGGGAGCCCAGGAGGCGCGGTGCCGGCACCGCAGACCGGGCCCGCTCCGCTCCTCAGCGATCGGCGACGCGCATCACCCGCCCGTCGCGGAGGTGCACGACCCGGTCGGCCCGACCCGCCGACGACTCGTGGTGGGTCGCGTGCACGACGGTGGCCCCGCGGGCGACCTCGGCGGCGACCACCTCGGCGACGATGCCCTGTGCGTCGGCGTCGAGCCCCGCCTCCGGCTCGTCGAGCAGCACGAGGTCGGCCTGCTGGGCGAGCGCCTGCGCCAGCAGGGTGCGCTGCCGCTGCCCGCCCGAGAGCTCGCCGAAGGGGCGCGCGGCGAGCGGGCCGAGGCCGAGCCGCTCGAGGGCTCCGTCGACGAGCGCGCGGTCGGTGCGGGTCGGGCGGCGCCAGGCCCCGAGCGAGCGCCATCGGCCCATGCCGACGACGTCGCGCACCGTGACCGGCAGCCGGTCGGGGGCCGCGCTGCGCTGCACCACCCAGGCGATCGACGACACGCCCGGCAGGTCCACCGAGCCGCTCGTCGGGAGGTGCGTGCCCGCCAGCACGGCCAGCAGAGTCGACTTGCCCGAGCCGTTGTGCCCCACGAGCGCGGTGACGGCGGCGCGCGGCAGCTCGAGGTCGACCGCGTGCAGTGCGACGCGCCGATCGTCGTGAGCGGCGGTCAGCCCGCGGACGGCCAGGGGTGACGGCGGAGGGGCGGAGGGCGGCGTGCTCATGATCCCCAGCCTATCCATAGTGATAATCGTTTTCATGTACAGTCGTCGATCGTGACCTGGTTGACCGATCCCCTCAGCGCCTCCTTCGTGCTCCGAGCCCTGCTCGGCGGCGTGCTCGTCGCCGCCATCTGCGGCGTCGTCGGCACGTGGGTCGTGCTGCGCGGCATGGCGTTCCTCGGCGAGGCGATGGCCCACGGCATGCTGCCGGGCGTCGCGCTCGCCGCGCTGCTCGGCCTGCCCGTCGTCGTCGGCGCGGCAGTCAGCGCCCTCGTGATGAGCGTCGGTGTGGGCGTCGTCGAGCGGCGGGCGAAGATCGGGGCCGACACCGCGATCGGGCTGCTCTTCGTGGGCATGCTCTCGCTCGGCGTCGTCATCGTGTCGCGCTCGCGGACCTTCGCCACCGACGTCACCTCCATCCTCTTCGGCGACGTGCTCGCGATCTCGACGAGCGACCTGCTGCTGATGACCGGCGCCCTGGTGCTCGTCGTGCTGGTGGCCGCCGTGCTGCACCGCCCCTTCGTGGCCCTCGCGTTCGACGAGCGCCTCGCCTCGACCCTCGGTCTCCGACCCCGCCTCGCCCGGGTGGCGCTGGTCGGGCTCGTGACGATCGCCGTCGTGGCGTCGTACGGGGCCGTCGGGTCGCTGCTCGTCGTCGCCCTGCTGCTCGCCCCGGCCGTCGCCGCCGGGCACTGGGTGCGCCGGGTGCCCTCGACCATGCTGCTCGCGACCGCGTTCGGATCGCTCGCGGCCCTCGTCGGGCTGCTCGTCTCCTGGCACGCCGGGACGGCAGCCGGGGCCTCGATCGCCGGCGTGGCCGTCGCACTCGTGCCGCTCTCGGCCGTCGTCCGCCGCCTCGTCTCCGCCGTCGCGGTCCGCCCGGGAGCGACCCCTCCTCCCGGCGAGGCACCCTCCGCCCCCGTCGGCACGCCTACCTCAGCCCCCGTCGGCACGCCGACCCGTCCGAAAGGCCTCCGTGCACCCGAACGACCCCTCGTCTGACCCGACCCGGCGCCCCCTTCGCCGAACCCGTCCGCTCGCGCTCGTCGCCGCGACCGCCGCGACGCTCGTCGTCCTCACGGCGTGCAGCGCCCCCGGCTCGTCGTCCGGCTCCGACACCGGCTCCGACGACGCCGCGCCGACCGACGCCTCGACCCCGCACGGCTACGTCGAGGGAGCGAGCGAGGGCAGCGAACCGCAGCTCCGACTCGCCACGATCGACCCCGAGGGCCGTGTCGACCTGCTCGACCTGCTCACCGGCGACGACGAGACGGTGGCCGAGCTGGAGCCGGCCGACGGTCTCTCGACCGACGGGCGGTTCGTGTTCGCGACCCGCGCCTCCGGAACGGTCGACGTGGTCGACACCGGGGTGTGGACCGTCGACCACGGCGACCACTCGCACTACTACCGCGCCGAGGCCCGGCAGGTCGGCTCGATCGAGGCGACGGCAGGGGCAGCCGAGGAGGCGCGGGTCGTGCCGGGCGCGGATCTCACCACCGTGCGGTTCCCGGCCTCGGGGGAGCAGATCGTGCTCGACACCGAGGCGCTGGGCGCCGGCGAGATCGACGAGGTGTCCCGCTTCGACGGCGCCGCCGCGACCGGTGACGAGGGCGTGCTCGTGCCGTTCGGCGACTCGCTGCTGTCGAGCACCGTGGCCGACCTCGGGCCGGACGTCGTCGCGGTGCTCGACCGCGAGGGGCGACCCGTCGACGGGGCCGAGGCCGAGTGCGTGGACCCGCGCGGCAGCATCGAGACCCGCGTGGGCGTCGTGATCGGCTGCGCCGACGGGGCCCTGCTCGCTACGACGGGCGAGGCCGCGGCCGATGCCGGCGACGGCGAGGGGGCTACCGGCGAGGGGTCGGGCGAGGCCGACGCCGATGCGGACGCCGCAGACGCCGCGGCCTCCGCTCCGGTCGTGTTCGAGCGCATCCCGTACCCCGAGGCCGTCGCGGCCGACGAGCGCGCCGTCGCCTTCGACGGACGTCGCGGCCGACCGACCGTCGCGGCGGTCGCGGGCGACCGGGGCGCCTGGCTGCTCGACACCCGCGAGCGCAGCTGGTCGCTCGTCGAGACCCCCGCGCCGCTCGTGCGCGTGTCGGCCGTCGACGACTCCGACGGCCACGTCGTCGGGCTCGACGCCTCGGGGCGCGTCGTCGTGCTCACGGGCGACGACGGGGTCGTCGCGACCACGGACCCCCTGCTGCCCTCCACCGTCGCAGACGACACCGCCCTGGACGGCGTCTCGCTCTCGGTCGACGCCAGCCGCGCCTACCTGAACGGCCCGCTCGAGGGCGCCGTCTTCGAGATCGACTACGCCGACGGCGGCCGGGTGTCGCGCACCTTCGACCACGTCGACGCGCCGTCCTTCGCCGCGGAGACCGGCCGATGAGGGCGGCTCGGACGACCGCGCGCGCCACCGCCGCGACCGCCACCGCCAGGAGGGTCGCCCGCACGACCGCCGCAGCCACCGCGACGATGCTCGCGATCGGCCTGCTCGCCGGCTGCGCGACGCCGGCCGCGGATCGCCCGCTCGTGGTGGTGACCACCAACATCCTCGGCGACGTCGTGGGCGAGCTCGTCGGCGACCAGGTCGAGGTGATGACGCTGATGCGCCCGAACGCCGACCCGCACTCGTTCGAGATCTCGGCGCAGGAGGCCGCCCGCATCCGCACGGCCGACCTCGTCGTCAGCAACGGGCTGGGGCTCGAGGAGGGTCTGCAGCAGCACGTCGACGCGGCTGCCGCCGACGGCGTGCCGACCGTCGAGGCCGGCGACCTGATCGATCCGCTGGTGTACGCCGACGGCGACGCCGAGGGTCTCGACGACCCCCACTTCTGGACGGACCCGACCCGCATGGTCGAGGTCGTCGCGGGGGTGACCGACGCCCTGGAGACCGAGCTCGGCGACGACGTCGACGTCACCGCGCTCGAGACCGCCGCCGACCGGTACACGGCCGAGCTCGAGAGCCTCGACGCCGAGATGACCACCGCGTTCGCGGGCATCCCCGAGGGCCAGCGCGCCCTCGTGACGAATCACCACGTCTTCGGCTACCTCGCCGAGCGCTACGACTTCGACGTGATCGGAGCGGTCGTGCCGAGCGGGACGACCCTCGCCGCGCCGAGCGCCTCCGACCTCGACGACCTCGTGACGGCGATCGACCGCACCGGTGTGCGCGCGATCTTCGCCGACTCGTCGCAGCCCGACCGCCTCGCCCGGGTGCTGGCCGACGAGGCGGGGGTCGACGTCGCCGTCGTCGACCTCTTCACCGAGTCGCTCAGCGAACCCGGCGAGGGCGCCGAGACCTACCTCCAGATGATGCGCACGAACACGGAGCGCATCGCCACCGGCCTGTCGCCGTGACGCCTCGCGTCCGGGCGACCGGCCCCCACCGAAAGGAACACATGAACCACCTCCTCGACCGCAGGGGACCGCGCCGCGTGCGCCGCGCCTCCTTCGCCCTCGCCGCCGTCGCCTCGTCGGCGCTGCTGCTCACCGCCTGCTCGTCGGGCTCCGGCCCGGCGGCGGACGACCCGTCGACGACCGCGGGCGCCGAGGTCGACTCGGCCCAGCCGCGCATCGCCCTCACCTACGACGGCGGCCTCTACGTGCTCGACGGCGCGACCCTCGAGACCGAGGCCGACATCGACCTCGCGGGCTTCAACCGGCTGAACCCGGCCGGAGACGGTCGCCACGTGCTGGTCTCGACCGCGGGCGGTTGGCAGGTGCTCGACACCGGCGCCTGGACCACCGCCGACGGCGCGCACCGCGTCGCCGACCCCGAGCTGACCGACCTCGTCTTCGAGGGCGACACCCCCGGGCACGTCGTGCGGCACGAGGGCCGGACGATCCTCTTCGCCGACGGCACGGGCGACACCACGGTCTTCGACTCCGCCGATCTGCTCGACACGAGCGGCGGTCTGCCCGAGACCGAGACGATCTCCTCGCCGGAGGCGCACCACGGCGTCTCGATCGAGCTCGCCGACGGCACCCTGCTGACCACGATCGGCACCCCCGACGAGCGCACCGGCGTGCGGGCGCTCGACGCCGACCGCACCGAGATCGCCCGCAGCGAGGACTGCCCGTCCGTCCACGGCGAGGGCACCGCGGCCGACGAGCGCGTCGTCTTCGGCTGCACCGACGGCGTGCTGGTCTACGACGACGGGGCGTTCACCAAGATCGATGCCCCCGACGCCTACGGCCGCACCGGCAACGCGTACGTCACCGACACGTCGCCCATCGCGGTCGGCGACTACAACGACGACCCCGACGCCGAGGGCTACGAGCTGCACCGGCTCGTGCTGACCGACACCGAGGCGAAGACCGCGACGGTCGTCGACCTGCCCGACGGCGTCGAGTACACCTGGCGCGACGTCGCCCGCGGCCCCGACGACGAGATCGTCGTGCTCGGCACCGACGGCGCACTGCACGTGCTCGACGAGACCACGGGGGCCGAGACCGCCTCGTACCCGGTGATCGACCCGTGGGAGGGCCCGGCCGAGTGGCAGGACGCCCACCCGGCCCTCATCGTGCAGGGCGGCACCGCCTACGTGACCGACACGGCCGCGTCGTCGATCCACGCGGTCGACGTCGCCACCGGTGAGGTGCTCGCCACGACCGAGCTGCCCGAGGTCCCGAACGAGATCGCGGTGGTCACCGGCTGATCACCAACGGCATCGCGACGCGAGCGAGGCACCGCAGGCAGCGGTGTCCCGCTCGCGTCGTCGTGCCCGCCGACCGGTGGCGGGCGGGTTAGGAGCCGAGGAGGCGCGGTGCCGGCTGGTCAGCCGGGCAGCACCGCGCGGCTGCAGCGGGCGACGTACGGCACCCGCACGAGGGCGAGCCCGCGGGTGTCGGGGTGGGTGTCGAGCAGATGCTCGACCCGGGCCAGCAGCTCGGAGCGTTCGCCGGGCGACAGCGTGATGACGTAGCTGCGCGAGGCGATCATGTCGAGGAAGTCGGCGCGCTCCATCTCGTGCACCCACGCGACGTCGTACCGTTCGATCGGGCCGAACGGCGCGCCCACGGGTGGGGCGTCCGACTGCATGTCGCGCTCGCGCGGCTGCCGCATCACGCGGCTGAGCTCGGCCACCCAGGGCACGCTCTCGTCGCGGATGTTCCAGATCAGCGCGAGCGTCCCGCCGGGGCGGAGCACCCGGGCGACCTCGGGCACGGCCCGTGCCGGGTCGACCCAGTGCCAGGCCTGCGCCACGAACATGGCGTCGACCGAGTCGTCGTCGAGCGGCATCGACTCGGCCGACCCGGCGACCGACGTCGCCGCGGGCACGACCCGTTCGAGCTGCTGCCGCATGCCCTCCGACGGCTCGACGGCGGTGACCGCCGGCACCCGGCCGAGCAGCACGCGGGTCAGCTTGCCGGTGCCCGCACCGAGGTCGACGACGTGACAGGCGCCGCTCGGGAGGAGCCACTCGACGGCCTCCGTCGGGTACGACGGTCGGCCGCGCTCGTACACGTCGGCGGCGAGGCCGAACGACGCGGCGAGATCGGAATCGGGATTGGCCGGGTCGAACCCGTGCTCGAGTGGTTGATGCGTCACCGGCTCACTGTCGCACGACTCATTGCGTCACAGTGCGACTGTTACGCCGCATGGAGGGGGAGCATGGTCCGGATGACGCCTCCACCGACGCCTCCCCTGGCTCCTTCGCCGGCCCGTCCGCAGCCGCTCCGCGTGGTCGCCGTGTCGGGCACCCTCAGCACGCCGTCCAAGACCGACGCCCTGGTCGACGCCATCCTCGACGAGCTCGCCGAGGTGCTGCCGATCGAGCGCCACGTCATCCGGGTGAGCGAGCTCGGGCCGCTCTTCGCCGGCGCCCTCACCCGCGACCAGCTCGACGAACGCGTCGAGCGCGAGCTCCGCGCCATCGAGTCCGCCGACCTGCTGATCGCCGCCTCGCCCGTCTACCGCGCCTCCTTCACCGGTCTGTTCAAGCACCTCTTCGACTTCGTCGAGCAGTACGCCCTCGTCGACGTGCCCGTGCTGCTGGCCGCGACCGGCGGCAGCGAGCGGCACGCGCTGATCCTCGAGCACTCGCTGCGACCGCTGTTCGGGTTCTTCCAGGCGCTGACCCTGCCGCTCGGCGTCTACGCCCACGCGAGCGACTTCACCGACCGGCGCGTCACCGCCCCGCTGCTGCAGGAGCGGATCCGCAACGCCATCGCGCGCGGGCTGCCCCTGATCCGGTCGAGCATCGCAGAGAAGCAGCGCATCGAACGCGAGCTGCTCGGCGAGCGGGACGACGACGTCGCGCCCGAGCTCGAGGGAGCCGCGGCGACGCCGACCCGGCTGTACAGCTGAGACGCGGGCGGCGCCCGGCCGACCGGTATCGTCGCAGCATGACCGATTCGCCCACGCCCCGTGACGCGGGGGTCGCCCGCGCCGAGCTCCGAGACGACGAGGCGAAGCGTCTGCTCGGCATGCTGGCCCCCGGGGGGCTGCCCCTCCGCGCGCAGCAGTGGGTGGCCGACGGCCTCGACGACCCGTCGGTGTCGGCCCTCGCCGACGCGCTGACCCGCACCGACGAACAGCGTACCGAGCTGCTCGCCGAGGCCGCCGCGACGCTGGGGCTGGGCTTCGCGTCGGTCAAGGCGGCGCGGGCGTACCACGGTGAGCGTCTCGTGGCGTCGATGACGGCGGCCTCCGCCCCCGCCGACGCGCTCGGCATGGCGAACGGCTTCACCGACACCATCGAGGAGTCGGTGCGCGACAGCATCTCGCGGCTGTTCCGCCCCCGCGGCTGAATCGCCGAGACCCCACGAGAACGCAGAGACCCCCGTGCGCGCACGGGGGTCTCGTCGATTCCGGGGGGTCTCGCGGAGCGCAGGAGGCGCGGTGCCGGTCGGACCGGCGCCGCGCCTCCTCGGTGACGATCGCGGGGACTACGCCTTGCCGACCTCGAACTCGACGACGGCCCACGACAGGGCGGGCAGCGTCAGCCGCGCCGAGCCCCCGTCGACGGTGACGCCCTCGAGCGGCACCAGGCCGACGGCGTCCTGCGCCTGCTCGGTATTCGAGGTGAAGCGGTCGCCGCCCTCGGGCACCGTGAGCAGCTCGGCGCGCGTGACGCGTGCGCCCGAGAACCCGCGCAGGGCGAGCTCGACGTCCGCCGCCTCGTCCAGACCGCGGTTCGCGAGGAAGAACGCGACGCGCCCGGTCTCCTCGTCGTAGGTCGAGCTGACGTCGACCAGGTCGGCGTCGCCGTACTTCGCCGTGTCGACCTTGTCGCTCGTGACGAGCGTGCGGAGGATCTGACCCGACGCGAGCGCCGCCATGCGGGCGAACGGCCAGAAGATCGTCTGACGCCAGGCCGGCCCGCCCTGCTCGCTGCGGATCGGCGCGATGACGTTCACCAGCTGCGCCTGGTTCGCGATCTTCACCCGGTCGCCGTGGCGCAGCAGCGAGTTGAGGAACGTGCCGACCACGACGGCGTCGGTGACGTTGTACTGGTCTTCGATCAGGCGAGGGTGCTCGACCCAGCCCTTCGAGACGTTGTGCGGCTGGTCGTCGGTGTCGAGGCCGGTCTGGTACCAGACGTTCCACTCGTCGAACGAGATGTCGACCTGCTTGCTGTGCTTGCCGGCCGCCTTGACGCCGTCGATGGTCGAGACGACCTCCTCGATGAAGGCGTCCATGTCGACCGCGGTCGCGAGGAAGCTCTTCGCGTCGCCGTCGTGCTCCTGGTAGTAGGCGTGCATCGAGACGTACTCGACCTCGTCGTAGGCGTGGGTCAGCACCTCGTGCTCCCAGGCGCCGAAGGTGGGCATGCCGCGACCCGAGCTGCCGACGGCGACGAGCTCGATGGTCGGGTCGACGAACTTCATCGCCTTCGCGGCCTCCTGCGCAAGGCGGCCGTATTCGGTGGCCGTCTTGTGGCCGATCTGCCACGGGCCGTCGAGTTCGTTGCCGAGGCACCAGAGCTTGATGTCGAACGGATCCTTCGCCCCGTTGGCGATGCGGCGGTCGCTGAGGGCGGTGCCGCCGGGGTGGTTCGCGTACTCGACGAGCTCGCGGGCGGCGTCGACGCCGCGGGTGCCGAGGTTCACGGCCTCCATGACCTCGGTGCCGGCCAGCTTCGACCACTCGACGAACTCGTGCAGGCCGAAGGCGTTCGTCTCGACGGTGTGCCACGCGCCGTCGAGTCGGCGGGGGCGCTGGTCGACCGGGCCGACGCCGTCCTCCCAGTTGTAACCGGAGACGAAGTTGCCGCCGGGGTAGCGGATCACGGTGGCGCCGAGCTCCTTGGTCAGCTCGAGGACGTCGTGGCGGAAGCCGCTCTCGTCGGCGGTGGCGTGACCGGGCTCGTAGATGCCGGTGTAGACGCAGCGGCCCATGTGCTCGACGAACGAGCCGAAGATGCGGCGGGGGACCTCGCCGATCGTGAACTCGCGGTCGACGGTGATGCGGGCGGTGGACATGGGACTCCTCAGGAGGTCGTGGCGTGCGATGACGTGTGTGCGGTGTCGTGGTCGGAGAGGGATGGGGGAGGCGCGGGTCGGGTGGTCACTGCCCCCCGAAGCCGGTGGTCGAGATGCCCTTGATGATCTGCCGCTGGAAGAACAGGAACACCAGGATGAGCGGCAGCGCGGCCAGGATCGCCGACGCCATGTTCTGGGCGTACTGGATGCCGTAGGCGCTCTCGATGGTCTGCAGCCCGACCGGCAGCGTGAGCAGGGCGGAGTCGTTCGTGACGATGAACGGCCAGAGGAAGTTGTTCCACGCGCCGATGAACACGAAGATCGACACGGCGCCGAGGATGGGCCGCGACAGCGGCAGGAGGATGGTGAAGAACACCCGGATCCGGCCGGCGCCGTCGACGCGGGCCGCGTCTTCGAGCTCGATGGGCACCTGGTCGAAGAACTTCTTGAGCACGAAGACCATGGCCGGCGCGATGGCCTGCGGCAGGATCACGCCCCAGTACGTGTCGACCATGTTGAAGGCGAGCATCTGGTAGAACAGCGGCACGATCAGCACCTGCGGCGGGATGATGATCGACGCGATGGTCGCGACGTAGAGCCACTTCTTGCCGGCGAAGTCGAGACGCGAGAACGCGTAGGCCACGAGAGCCGAGGTCGCGACGACGATCACGGTGATGACGATCGAGGTCAGCAGGCTGTTGAAGAGCCAGACGGGGATGTTGCCCTCGGTCAGCACCGCGCGGTAGGCGTCGAGGGTGAAGCCTCCGGCCGGCAGCCAGGTCTGCGGTGTCGCCGCGGCGTCGGCCTCGCTCTTGAACGAGGTCGACAGCGACCAGAGGAACGGCAGCAGCCAGAGGACGGCGAGCACGATCAGGACGATCACGCTGGCGACGGCGAGCGGGCCGAACCGGCGCTGACCCGGCTTGTGCGGACGCGGGGCCCGGTCGGCGGTGGGGGCGCGGAGTCCGCTGCCCGGGGCGACGGCGGGGGCGGTCATCGCTGGGCTCCTTTCCGGCGCTGCGCGGCGATGGCGAACTGCGCGACCGAGATGACGATGATCAGGGCGAAGAAGATGTACGAGATGGCCGACGAGTAGCCGAACCGGTAGCCGGTGAACCCGGTGTCGAAGATGTACTGCACGGCCGAGCGGGTGCTGCCCGCCGGGCCGCCGGTGGTCATCTGGTAGATCTGGTCGAAGACCTTCAGCGAGGCGAGGATCTGCAGGATGACGATCAGACCGGTGGTCGGGCCGAGCTGGGGGATGGTGATCGACAGCAGCGAGCGCCACCGACCGGCGCCGTCGAGCGATGCGGCCTCGTACTGCTGGTCGGGGATGTTCTGCAGCGCGGCCAGATACAGCAGGAAGTTGAAGCCGACCGTCCACCACACGGTGGTCGCGACGACGGCGATCATGGCCGTGCTGGGGTCTTGCAGCCAGGCCGGCTGCGGCAGCCCGAGGGTCGCGAGCACGTTGTTGATGGGCCCCAGCGTGGGGCTGTAGAGCTGGATCCAGAACAGCGAGACGACGGTCGACGCCAGCAGATACGGCAGGAAGAAGCTCAGCCGCCAGAGCCACTGACCGGGCAGGCCCGTGTTGACGAGCAGCGCCAGCAGCAGGGCGACGACGACGAGCGGGATCGTGCTCAGCACGGTGAACCACAGAGTGTTCGCCATCGAGCGCCACATGTCGCCGTCGGCGAAGGCCTCGGCGTAGTTGGCGACGCCGATCAGCTCGCCGCCCGAGCCCGTGAGGCTCTGCCCGGTGAAGCTGAGGTACAGCCCGTGGATGACGGGCCAGACCAGGAACAGCCCGAAGAGGATCGCGAACGGCGCCGCGAACCCCCAGCCGATCCGGTTGTCTTTGTGGGCCCCGGGCTTCAGGCGCGAGCCGGTCCGCACCCGTGCGGGTGCCGCCGATCGCGTCGTGTCCGGCGCGGCCGCGGGGGCCTTGACCGTCGTGCTGGTCACAGGTCGACTCCTTCGTCGTCGTGCGTCGTGGGGTGCTGCGGTGCCGGGTGCGACGACCGCTGGAGCCGCGCCTCCTGGAGGGCCTGGGCCGAGGAGGAGCGGGTGGGCCCGGTCACACCGGTGCCGGTCGCGAGAGCTGCGTGTTCACGCGGGCGACGAACGCGCGCATGCCCGCGGCGGCGTCGTTCTTCGACAGGATCACGGACTGCACCGTGTCGAGGAAGTACGTCTGGAAGTCGGACCCCGAGCCGCTGAACCAGGCGGGCGGGTCGTAGTTGAGGTAGTCGGCCGCCTCGGCGTAGTTGGCCTGCGGCTGCAGCTCGGCGTAGGCCGCGCTGTCGACGACCGGTCCGTACGCCGGGATGTGACCGGCCTCGGCCCACGAGATGGAGTCCTTCAGGATGGTCGAGACCATCTTGTAGACGTCCTCTCGCTTCACCTCGTCGACCTCGCCCTGTCGGGGCAGCACGAACGAGTGCGAGTCGGCGTAGACGGCGGGCGTGCCGAACAGGGTCGGGATGATGCTCGCGTCGAACGGGATGCCGGCCTTCTGGGCGCTGGGCACCTCCCACACGCCGGTGAAGAGCATGCCGCTGTCGCCGCTGACGAACTCGGCGATGCCCGACTGGATGTCGCTCGCGGTGGCCATCGCCGTGCCGTCGGTCATCTTCTGCATGAACTTAAGAGCGGTGACGGCGGCCGCCTCGTCGTACTCGACCGTTCCGCCCTCGGTGAGCACCATGTCGGCGCCCTGCTGCTTGTAGAACGTGTAGAACATGCGCCACAGCTGGGCGCCGTCATTGAGGTAGCCCCACGAGGCGCCGTGCTTGCCGGTGACCGCCTGCATGGCGTTGGCGACCTCGAGGAACTGCTCGGGGCTCGTGATCTCGACCAGGCGCCCGTCGCTGCCGAGGGCCCCGGCCTTCTCGGCGATCTCGGTGTTGTACAGGAGGATGAACGGGTGCGAGTCGAGGGCGACCGAGAAGAGCTCGTCGCCGCTGAAGCCGGCCTTCCAGACGGCGGGGGCGAAGTCCTGCTCGCGCACGCCGTACGAGGCGAGCTTCTCGACGTCCCACGGGTCGAGCAGTCCGCCGGGGGCGTAGCCGGGCACGCGGGATGCGTGCATGATCGCGACGTCGGGGGCGCGGCCGCCGGCCGAGGCCATGGCGAGCTTCGTGTAGTACGGCGTGCCCCAGGCGAGCACCGTCTGGGTGGCCTTGAACTCGGGGTTCTGGGCGTTGGCCTCGTCGACGAGGGCGGACATCTTGATGCCGTCGCCCCCGCTCAGCAGATGCCAGAAGCTGAGGCTCGCGACACCGCCGGAGCCGGCCGTCACCCCGGTCGAGCAGCCGGCGAGACCGCCGACGGCGAAGGCGCCGCCCAGCAGGGCCGCACCGCCGACCAGCAGATTGCGGCGGCTGAGGCTGCGGGGCGCGGATGTCTCGCTCGGTGTGCCGGGCGTCGTGGAACGTGGGGTCATCGGGTTCACTCCTTTGTGAGTCGTCGACTGCCGACAGCATTACATCGTTGTAATGCAAACGCAAGAGCTTTCTCCGGCGTCGTCGCGGAGTGGCCCGTGGGGCGGGACGCGAGGAGGCGCGGGCCGGGTGCGACCCGACCCGCGCCTCGTCGGCGGACGCGGCGACTACGGCGTGGGCATGCCGCCGTCGACGTGCAGCGTCTCGCCGACGACGTAGCTCGACTCGCCCGACGCGAGGAACACGTAGGCGGGGGCGAGCTCGGCCGGCTGGCCCCAGCGGCCGAGGGCCGTCTGGCTGCCGACGTCGGGCAGGGCGTCGGACGGCTGGCCGCCCGCGGGCTGCAGCGGGGTCCAGATCGGGCCGGGCGCGACCGCGTTGACGCGGATGCCCTTCGGCGCGAGCTGCATGGCGAGACCCTTCGAGAAGGTGTTGATCGCGGCCTTCGTCGAGGCGTAGTCGACGAGCATCGGGGCCGGCTGGTACGCCTGGATCGACGTCGTGTTGATGATCGTCGAGCCGGGGGCGAGGTGCGGCAGGGCGGCCTTGGTGATCCAGAACATGGCGTACACGTTGGTCTTGTAGGTGTCGTCGAAGTTCTGGTCGTCGAGGTCGGCGAAGTCCTCGACGTGCTGCTGCTTGCCGGCGTTGTTCACGAGGATGTCGAGGCCGCCGAGCGCGTCGACGGTCTTCTGCACGATGTCGAGGCACACCTCGCGGCTCTTGATGTCGCCGGGCAGGGCGACGGCCTTGCGACCGGCAGCCTCGATGAGGGCGACGATCCGCTGAGCGTCCTCCTCCTCTTCGGCGAGGTAGCTGATGGCGACGTCGGCGCCTTCGCGGGCGTAGGCGATGGCGACGGCCGCGCCGATGCCCGAGTCGCCGCCGGTGACGAGCGCCTTGCGGCCCTCGAGTCGGCCCGAGCCGCGGTAGGTCTCCTCGCCGTGGTCGGCGGGCGAGCTGAGCTCCTCGTCGGTGCCGGCGCCCTCGAGGTACTGGGCCTTCGGGGTGATGTCGGCGAACTTCTTGGTGGGGTCTTCGAATGCGTACTGGTCTGCAGACATGGTGGAGCCTCTCGATCTCGGCAGGGGAGGTTCGACGGTAGGCCTCGCCGCGCCTCCTCGTGAGGGGGCCGCTGGAGAACGGCCGTCGTCTATCCCGACGACGAACGGAACGGCAGGAGGCGCGGGGCGGCCCGGGCGGTCGACCCGCCGGTCAGCGGCGTGCAGCCGTGCTCGCCCTCGCGACGATCGTGTGCGGGATGATCACGAGCTCGGTCGGCCGGTCGCGCTCGGCGATGCGGGCGGCCAGCAGCTCGAGGGTGCGTTCGGCGAACAGCCGCTTGTCGAGGGCCACGGTGGTGAGCGGCGGCAGCACGAAGCGGCCGTCGGCGATGTCGTCGAACCCGGCGACCGACACGTCGCCCGGCACGCGGAGGCCCGCCGACCAGAGCGCGTGCACGGCGCCGATGGCCAGCGAGTCGGTGAAGCAGAAGAGCGCGTCGGGCGCGTCGTGCCGGGCGAGGGCCTCGGTCACGGCGGCGGAGGCGGCGGCGGGCGACCACGCGTCGCACGACCAGCGCAGGCCCTCGTCGACCGCGAGGCCGGCGGCGGCCATGGCCTCGGACCAGCCCTGGGTGCGGGCGCGCGCCGTCGCCGTGTCGAAGTCGCGACCCGAGCTGCCGAGCACGGCGATGCGGCGATGGCCGAGCCCGATCAGGTGCTCGGTCATGTCGCGGGCCGCGGCGACGCTGTCGACGCGCACCTGGTCGACGAGGGTCTGCTCGACCTCGCCGATCACGACGAGCGGGGGCAGGCTCTCGGCGCCGACGATCGCGCTCTCGTCGAGGCTGGTCGGGTTGAGCACGAGACCGTCGACGAGGTGCTCCTTGCCGCGCAGCAGCAGCTCGCCCTCGCGTTCGGGGCGCGTGCCGGTCTGCTCGAGCTGCACCGCCCAGCCGCGCTCGTGCGCGACCTCGACGAACCAGTGCGACATCTCGGCGCTGTACGGCGTGGTCAGGTCGGGGAACGCCAGGGCGATCGACCCGGTTCGTCCGTTGCGGAGCCCCCGGGCGCTGAGGTTCGGCACGTAGTCGAGCTCGGCGAGCGCCTGCTCGACGCGCTCGCGGGTCTCGGGTCGCACGAACACGACGCCGTTGATGACGTTCGAGACGGTCTTCGGCGACACCCCGGCGAGTGCCGCCACGTCCTTCACCGTCGCGCGCATGCGCCAAGGCTAGTCGCGGCCACGAGACCCCGGGAACGCGCTGAGACCCCGGCGCGCGCGGCGGGGTCTCGGCGGATGAGCGGGGTCTCGGCGTCGGAGCTGCTCAGGCGGAGGCGAGCACCTTCACGATGCGCTGCAGCGAGACGCTCTCGCTCGGCCGCAGGTCTTGAGCGAACAGGCTGAGGCGGAACTCCTCGAGCATCCACCGCGCGCGGGCGAGTGCAGGAGGCGCGGTGTCGGGCGGAGGGAACGTCCCGCCCGCGGTCTCGTACCGCTCGGTCGCCTGCTGCACCTCGCTCAGCCAGACGCGGTCGCGCTGCGGGTTCTCGAGCAGCTTCGTCGTGCGCCGGGTGATGCCGACGAGGTACACCGGCACGCGCTGCAGCTGCTGCAGCCCGGTCGCCGAGACGAAGCCGGGGTGGACGAGCCGATCGCGCTGCTGGCGCATGTCGGTCAGCGCCGCGAGGAGGTTCATCGACGTCGCGCCCTTGAGCGCCTTGTCGGCGTCGCGGGCGGCCGTCAGGGTGCGCGCCACCAGCGACACGGTCTGGAACATCTGGTCCATGACGGCGCTCGAGACGCGGTCGCGGGCCGAGAGGAACTCCTTCTTGGTCATCACCATGCCGTCGGGCTTCACCCGGAACAGGACGTCGTCGACGACCGCGACGAGGCAGTCGGCGAAGAGCGCCGCCGTGTTCTGGTACGGACTCGTCGCGAGGATCAGCTTCTCGGGGCTCGTCAGGTGCTGCTGCACGTAGGCGATCGGCGACGGGGTCGCGAGCATCAGCAGACGCCGCACGCCCTTCGGCGTCGCCTGCGCCTGGTCGACCGGCGTCGCCATCAGCGTGATCGAGACCGAGTCGCCGTGGTCGACCAGCGCCGGGTACGCGCGGATCACCGTGTCGCCGTGCCGGGTGTCGACCACGGCGGGCAGCTCGTCGAAGTCCCACGAGGTGATGCCGGTGCGCTCGAGGGAGTTCGCGGGGCGCTGACCGGCGTCGGCGACCCGACCCGCGCCTCCTCGGCCTCCGCGACCGCGGGCGTCGCGACCGCCGCCCTGCGTGACGCGCGCGACGCTGTCGCGGGTCGCGTCGCGCAGACGGTGCTGCAGGGCCCCCAGGTCTTTGTCGCTGCCGACCTCGCGACCGCGGTCGTCGACCACGGCGTACGACACCCGGAGGTGCGCCGGCACGCGGTCGAGGTCGAAGTCGTCGACCGCGACGGGCGTGTAGGTGAGCCTCTTGATGACCGCCGCGAGGGTCGCCGTGAACGGCTCGGCGGTGTCGGACGGGGGAGCGTCGGGCAGCTCGTCGGTGATCTTCTTCGCCCAGTCGGCGGCGGGCACGACGTTCTTGCGGATCTGCTTCGGCAGCGACTTGATCAGCGAGGTCACCAGCTCGTCGCGGAGACCCGGCACCTGCCAGTCGAACCCGACCGGACGGAGGCGCGGCAGCAGCGGCAGGGGCACGACCACCGTCACGCCGTCGTCGTCGGCGCCGGGCTCGAACCGGTAGCGCAGCGTCAGCGTCTGGTCGCCCTGCTGCCAGGTGCTGGGGAACCCCTGCTCGTCGACGTCGGGCTCGTCGTCGCCGAGCAGGTCGGCCGCCGTCATGGTCAGCAGGTCGGGGGTGTCCTTCTGCGCCTTGCGCCACCAGCCCTCGAAGTCGCGGGTGCTGAACACGTCGGCCGGGATCCGCCGCTGGAAGAACTCGAACGCCGCGTCGCCGTCGACGAGGATGTCGCGGCGGCGGGTGCGCTCCTCCACCTCGGTCAGCTCGCGGATCAGCAGCTCGTTCTTGCGCTCGAACGCCTGCTGGGACTCCCAGTCGCCCTCGACGAGAGCGTGCCGGATGAACAGCTCACGCGCGTAGGCCGGGTCGATGCGCGAGAACTGCACGCGCCTCCTCGGCACGATGGGCACACCGTAGAGCGTGACCCGCTCGTAGGCGACGACGGCGCCCTGCTTCTTCTCCCAGTGCGGCTCGCCGTAGCTGCGCTTCACGAGATCGAGGGCGAGCGGCTCGGCCCACGCGGGGTCGATGGCGCCGTTGACGCGCGCGAACAGGCGGCTCGTCTCGACCAGCTCGGCGCTCATGATCGCCGCGGGCTGCTTCTTCGCGAGCGCGCTGCCCGGGAACACCACGAAACGCGACTGACGCGCCCCGACGTAGTCCTTCTTCTGCGGGTCGAACAGGCCGATCTGGCTGAGCAGACCGGCGAGCAGGCTGCGGTGCACCCCGTCGGGGTTCGTGCTGCGCTCGCCGATGTGCAGACCGAGGGGGCGGGAGGCGCGCGACAGCTGGCGGTATACGTCTTGCCATTCGCGGATCCGCAGGTAGTTGAGGAACTCGTCGCGGCAGAGGCGCTTGAAGGCGTTGCCGCTGAGCTCCTTCTGCTTGTCTTCGAGGTGGTTCCAGAGGTTCAGCAGGGTCATGAAGTCGCCGGCCGGGTCGCGGAACCGGGCGTGCTTCTCGTCGGCCTGGGCGCGTCTCTCGAGCGGGCGCTCGCGAGGGTCCTGGATGCTGAGGGCCGCGACGATGGCGAGCACCTCGCGGGTCGTGCCGTGCGTCTTGGATTCGACGACCATGCGGGCGAGGCGCGGGTCGATCGGCAGCCGGGTCAGCTGCTTGCCGACGCGGGTGATGTTGCCGCCCTGGGTGACGGCGCCGAGCTCGCGGAGGAGGTCGAGACCGTCTTTGATGCCGCGGGAGTCGGGCGGCTGGAGGAAGGGGAAGGCCGCGATGTCGCCGAGGTCGAGCGAGATCATCTGCAGGATGACCGCGGCGAGGTTCGTGCGGAGGATCTCGGGCTCGGTGTACTCGGGGCGCTTCTCGAAGTCCGTCTCGCTGTAGAGGCGGATCGCGATGCCGCTGCTCGTGCGGCCCGAGCGGCCGGAGCGCTGGTTGGCGCTGGCCTGCGAGATGGCCTCGATCGGGAGGCGCTGCACCTTGGCGCGGGTCGAGTAGCGGCTGATGCGGGCGGTGCCGGCGTCGATCACGTACTTGATGCCGGGCACGGTGAGGCTGGTCTCGGCGACGTTCGTGGCGAGGACGATGCGGCGGCGGGTGCCCGCGGTGGCGCTGGGCTGGAAGACGCGGTGCTGATCGGCGGCGCTGAGGCGGCCGTAGAGCGGCAGCACCTCGGTGTGCGGCAGGTTGCGGCCGCGGATGCTCTCTTCGGCGTCGCGGATCTCGTTCTCGCCGCTGAGGAACACCAGCACGTCGCCGGTGCTCTCGCGGGCGAGCTCGTCGAGGCCCTCGTTGATGCCCTGCAGGTAGTCCTTGTCGTCGGCGCGCTGTCTGCGGTCGCCGGTCCGCGCCTCCTGCCGGTCGTCGTCAGGGTCGGTGTCGCCGTCGTCGTCGCCCGTGGTCTCGTCGGCGACGAGCGGGCGGTAGCGGACCTCGACCGGGTAGGTGCGGCCCGAGACCTCGACGATGGGGGCGTCGCCGAAGTGCTTCGAGAACGACTGCGGGTCGATGGTCGCGCTCGTGATGATGAGCTTGAGGTCGGGGCGGCGGGGGAGGAGCTGCTTGAGGTACCCGAGGAGGAAGTCGATGGTGAGGCTGCGCTCGTGGGCCTCGTCGATGATGATCGTGTCGTACCGGGTGAGGTCGCGGTCGAAGTGGATCTCGTTCAGCAGGATGCCGTCGGTCATCAGCTTGATCTGGGTGTCGGCGCCGACCTTGTCGGTGAACCGGACCTGGTAGCCGACGACACCGCCGACCTCGTCGCCGAGCTCTTCGGCGATGCGCTCGCTGATGGTGCGGGCGGCGATGCGGCGGGGCTGCGTATGGCCGATCTTCGTGCGGCCGAGCTCGAGGCAGATCTTCGGCAGCTGCGTCGTCTTGCCCGAGCCGGTGGCGCCGGCGACGATGACGACCTGGTTGTCGCGGATCGCGGTGGCGATGTCGTCGCGCCTCTGGCTGACCGGGAGCTCGGGCGGGTACGTGATGGTGGGGATCATGGGCGTTCCAGCTTAAGCGCTCACGGGCCCTCCCCTGGTGCCGGGGGCCGGTCGTCCTCCACAGGGGCGACCCCGCCCAGGAGGCGCGGGTCGATGGACCCCGGGTGGGGGTCTGGCGAGGCGGCGTACTATCCTGCGAGCATTACTCGTCAACGGAGACGGAGAACACCCGAACATGAGCACCCCCTCTCGCGCGACCGCGTCGGTCGCCGCGATCCTGGCCGAATCGGCCACCCGATTCGCCGACGACATCGCCGTCATCGTGGGAGCCGAGCGCACCTCCTACGCCCAGCTCTGGCAGCAGACCCTCGCCTACGCGGGCGCACTCCGCGCCAAGGGCGTGCACGAGGGCGACCGCGTCGCCATGCTCGTGCCCAACGTCGCCGACTTCCCCCGCGTCTACTACGCGACGCTGGCCCTCGGCGCCGTCGCGGTCCCCGTCCACGCGCTGCTCAAACGGCACGAGATCGAGTACGTGCTGCGCGACAGCGGCGCGACGATCCTGGTCTGCGCGGCCCCGCTGCTCGGCGAGGGCGCCGCCGGCGCCTCCCTGGCCGGCGTCGACGTCGTCACGGTGCTCGCCCCGGGCACCTCCGTCGACCCGCACGGCACCGGGCACGACCGGCTCGAGGCGCTCGCCGAGGCCGCCGAGCCCCTCGACACGTACGTGCCCCGCGACCCGTTCGACACCGCGACGATCCTCTACACGAGCGGCACGACCGGTCAGCCGAAGGGCGCCGAGGGGTCGCACTTCGCCCTGATCGAGCAGGTCAACACGAACCTGATGAGCACCTTCGACATGCGGCGCGGCGACGTGCTGCTCGGCGCGCTCCCGCTGTTCCACACCTTCGGTCAGACCTGCACCATGAACACCGGGCTGCGTGCCGGCGCGACGATCGTCATGCTGCCGCGCTTCGACGGCGACGCGGCCCTCGCCGCCATGGTCGAGCACGACTGCGCGATCTTCATGGGCGTCCCCACGATGTACATGGCCCTGCTCGACGCGGCCACGCGCTCGGAGGGCAGACCGCGCCTCCGCTACGCCGTCTCGGGCGGCGCCTCGCTGCCCCTGGCCGTCCTCGAGCGGTTCGAGCAGGTCTTCGGCGCCCCGCTGCACGAGGGGTACGGGCTGACCGAGACGTCGCCCGTCGCGACCTTCAACCACGTCGGCCGCACCCCGCGGCCCGGCACCATCGGCACGCCGATCTGGGGTGTCGACGTCGAGATCGCCGACCCCGCCGTCACCGACTCGATCGCCCTGCTGCCGCACGGCGAGATCGGCGAGCTGGTCATCCGCGGCCACAACCTGATGAACGGCTACCTGAACCGGCCCGAGGACACCGCCGAGGCGATCGTCGACGGCTGGTTCCGCACCGGCGACCTCGGCACCAAGGACGACGACGGCTACCTCACGATCGTCGATCGCACGAAGGACATGATCATCCGCAACGGGTACAACGTGTACCCCCGCCAGGTCGAGGAGGTGCTGGCCAAGCACCCCGACGTGACCATGGCGGCGGTCTTCGGCGTGCCGCACGAGATGCACGGTCAGGAGATCGAGGCGGCCGTCGTGCTGCGCGAGGGCGCCACGGTCGAGCCCGCCGAGCTCGTCACCTTCGTGTCCGACGCGATCGCGGCGTACAAGTTCCCGCGCGTGGTGCACGTCGTCGACTCTCTGCCGCTCGGCCCGAGCGGCAAGATCCTCAAGCGGGCGCTCGTCGAGCGGTTCGGCGTGGCGGAGCCGACCCGCGCCTCCTGAGGACGACCGGCGCCTCGTGAGCCGACCCGTGCCTCCTGAGGGCGACCCGCGCCTCCTGGGGGCGACGGCCGTCGCGCGATGCGGCCCGTCGCGCCTAGAGTCGAGGGCGTGATGCTCAACGACGTGCACGTCCACCGTTCCGACGACCCGCTCGCCCGGGCCGACGAGCTGGCCGCCAAGCTGGCCGCAGTCGCCCTCGACCCCGTGGCCGTCGACGCCGACGTCGTCGACATGGTCGTCAACCGGGTCATCGACAACGCCGCCGTCTCGGCTGCCGGTCTCGGCCGGGCCCCCGTCGCGGCCGCTCGAGCGCAGGCCGCGGCGCGCCTGCAGACCCCCGCCGACGGCCGAGGAGGCGCGGGTCGACCGGGCACCGCCGGTCGCGGTCGCGAGGGCGCCACCGTCGTCGGTCTCGACCCGGCGACCCGCGTGCAGCCCGAGTGGGCCGCCTGGGCGAACGGCGTGGCCGTGCGCGAGCTCGACTTCCACGACACGTTCCTCGCCGCCGAGTACTCGCACCCGGGCGACAACATCCCGCCCGTGCTCGCCGTCGCCCAGCACGTCGGCGCGACGGGCGAGCAGCTGGTGCGCGGTCTGGCCGCCGGCTACGAGCTGCAGATCGACCTCGTCAAGGCGATCAGCCTGCACGCCCACAAGATCGACCACGTCGCGCACCTCGGCCCGAGCGCCGCGGGCGGCATCGGCGCGCTGCTCGGCCTGGACGCCGAGACGACGGCTCAGGCGATCGCGCAGTCCCTGCACACCACCACGGCGACGCGTCAGTCGCGCAAGGGCCTCATCTCGACCTGGAAGGCCTACGCCCCGGCGTTCGCCGGCAAGCAGGCCGTCGAGGCCGTCGACCGGGCCTTGCGCGGGCAGACGAGCCCCAGCCCGATCTACGAGGGCGAGGACGGCGTCATCGCCTGGCTGCTCGACGGCCCCGACGCGCACTACCGGGTGCCGCTGCCCGGCCCCGGCGAGTCGAAGCGCGCCATCCTCGACAGCTACACGAAGGAGCACAGCGCCGAGTACCAGGCGCAGGCCTGGATCGACCTGGCCCGCCGACTCGGCCGCGAGCACCCCGAGCTGCGCGACCCCGCCGCCGTCGAGTCGATCGTGCTGCACACCAGTCACCACACGCACGTCGTGATCGGCTCGGGCGCGGGCGATCCGCAGAAGTACGACCCGACCGCCAGCCGCGAGACGCTCGACCACTCGATCCCGTACATCGTCGCCGTCGCCCTCCAGGACGGCGAGTGGCACCACGAGCGCAGCTACGCGCCCGAGCGGGCCGCACGCCCCGACACGGTCGCCCTCTGGCGTCACATCACCACCGCGGAGGACGCCGAGTGGACCCGCCGGTACCACTCGATCGACCCCGCCGAGAAGGCCTTCGGCGGTCGCCTCGAGGTCACGTTCGTCGACGGCCGCCGTCTCGTCGACGAGATCGCCGTCGCGGACGCCCACCCGCTCGGCGCCCGGCCCTTCGGTCGCGACGACTACGTGCGGAAGTTCCGCACCCTCGCCGACGGGGTGCTCGACCCGGCCGAGATCGAGAGGTTCCTCGACGTGGCGCAGCGCCTCCCCGAGCTGCGGGCCGGCGAGCTGCAGGCCCTCACCCTCGCCGCACCTCCCGGGTCGCTCCGATCGGCCGACGAGGCCCTGCCCGACGGGCTGTTCTGATGAGGGAGCCGTTCTGATGCGGGAGCCGATCTGATGCTGGAGTCCCTCTGATGCTGTACTCGACGCTGACGCCGGCCGAGAAGCGCCGCCGCCTCCGGGCCCGACTCGACGACACCGACGAGCTGCTGCGCCTCCCCGGTGCCTTCAACCCGCTGAGCGCCCGCCTGATCGAGCAGAAGGGCTTCGAGGGCGTCTACGTCTCGGGCGCCGTCGTCAGCGCCGATCTCGGTCTGCCCGACATCGGCCTCACGACCCTGACCGAGGTGGCCCAGCGGGCGCACCAGATCGCCCGGATGACCGATCTGCCGACCCTCGTCGACGCCGACACGGGTTTCGGCGAGCCGATGAACGTCGCCCGCACCGTGCAGACGATGGAGGACGCCGGGGTCGCCGGTCTGCACATCGAGGACCAGGTCAACCCCAAGCGCTGCGGTCATCTCGACGGCAAGGCGGTGGTCGACCTCGACACCGCGCTGAAGCGGATCCGTGCCGCGGCCGACGGGCGACGCGACCCCGATCTGCTGATCATGGCGCGCACCGACGTGCGGGCGATCGACGGGCTGGCGGCGGCCGTCGACCGGGCGAAGGCGCTCGTCGACGCGGGCGCCGACGCGGTGTTCCCCGAGGCGATGACCGGTCTCGACGAGTTCGAGGCGATCGCCCGGGCCGTCGACGTGCCCGTGCTGGCCAACATGACGGAGTTCGGCAAGGGACGCCTGCACACGGCCGACGAGCTGCGCGACGCCGGCGTGCGGATCGTCATCTACCCCGTGACGCTGCTGCGGCTCGCCATGGGCGCGGCGGCCCGCGGGCTCGACGAGATCGACTCGGCGGGGACCCAGGAGGCGCTGCTCGATTCCATGCAGCACCGCACCGATCTCTACGACCTGATCGACTACCGGGGCTATTCGGCGTTCGACTCGGGCGTCTTCGACTTCACCGTGGAGCGCTGACCGCGCCTCGCACGCACACCCGATCACGAAGGAGTGACCATGACCGACACCATCACGACCGACCCGCCCGTCGAGCTGCACAAGGGGCTGGCCGGCGTCGTCGTCGATCGCACCGCGGTCTCGAAGGTCGACGCGGCGAGCAACTCGCTGCTCTACCGGGGGTACCCCGTGCAGCAGCTCGCCGCCGAGCGCGACATCGAGGACGTCGCCTACCTGCTGCTGCACGGCGAACTGCCGACCGCCGCCGAACGGGCCGCCTTCGACGCCGAGCTGCGGGCCGCCCGCCCGCTGGCACCGGGCCTCCTGCACGTGATCGATCTCATCCCGACGTCGGCGCACCCGATGGACGTCGTGCGGACCGCCGTCAGCGCCATCGGCGCGGCCCAGCCCGAGTCGAGCACCGCGCCGGGCGAGTACGACGCCGCCGCGACGCGACGACTCGCCACCCGCCTGTTCGCCGTGCTGCCCGCCGTCATCGCCTACGACCAGCGCCGACGCCACGATCTGCCCCCGATCGCCCCGCGCGACGACCTCGGCTACAGCGCCGACTTCCTCCACCAGGTGTTCGGACGCGAGGCCGACCCGCTCGACGTCGACGCCTTCGACACGTCGATGGTGCTCTACGCCGAGCACTCGTTCAACGCCTCGACGTTCACGGCGCGGGTGATCGCCTCGACGCTCTCCGATCTGCACTCGTCGGTGGTCGGCGCCATCGGCGCCCTGAAGGGGCCGCTGCACGGCGGCGCGAACGAGGCGGCCCTCGAGCTGCTGGCCCGGGTGACCGACGACGGGGGCGCCGCGGGCGCGGGCGCCTGGCTCGACGGGGCGTTCGCCCGGCACGAGAAGATCATGGGCTTCGGTCACCGGGTGTACAAGAACGGCGACAGCCGGGTGCCGACCATGGAGGTGGCGCTGGCCGGCCTCGTCGACCGGGCCCGCGCCTCCGGAGACGACCGCGTCGGCGATCTCGCCGCGACCTACGAGGCGCTCGCCGCCGGAGTGCTCGAACGGAAGGACCTGAAGCCGAACGTCGACTACCCGTCGGGGCTGGCCTATCACCTGATGGGCTTCGACACGTCGGTGTTCACGCCGCTGTTCGTCGCCGCACGGGTGCTCGGCTGGAGCGCCCACGTGATCGAGCAGCGCGAGGCGAACTCGCTGATCAGGCCGCTGAGCCACTACGACGGGGTCGAGCTGCGCGACGTGCCGCCCCGCGGCTGAACCACGGGACGTCGCCGCCGCCTACCGTGGGCGGCATGACCAACCGCCTCGCCGACGCCGTCAGCCCGTACCTCCGCTCGCACGCCGAGAACCCCGTCGACTGGCGTCCGTGGGGGCCCGAGGCCTTCGCCGAGGCCGCCCGTCGCGACGTGCCCGTGCTCGTCTCGATCGGCTACTCGACCTGCCACTGGTGCCATGTGATGGCGCGCGAGAGCTTCTCCGACCCCGTGCTGGCCGCGGCGCTGAACGATCGGTTCGTCGCGGTCAAGGTCGATCGCGAAGAGCACCCCGACGTCGACTCGAGCTACCTCGCCGCCGCGTCGGCCTTCACGCCGAGTCTCGGCTGGCCGCTCACCGCCTTCGCGACCCCCGAGGGGCGCGTCTTCTACGCGGGCACGTACTACCCGCCGACCCCGGTCGGCGAGCATCCGGCGTTCGGCCAGGTGCTCGACGCGGTCACCGAGGCGTGGCGCGAGCGGCGCGACGAGGTGGAGGCGACCGGCCGGGCGGTCCAGGAGGCGCTGGTCGGCCGAGCCGCGCCTCCTGCGGTCGTCGACGGGGTCGTCTCGCCGACCGCGGGGCCGGCGTCGATCGCACTCCCCACGACGGAGGCCCTGCGGTCGGCGGCCGGTCGGCTCGTCCCGTTCGAGGACACCGAGCACGGCGGGCTGGGCGGGGCGCCGAAATTCCCCACCGCGCCGCTGCAACTCGCGCTGCTGACGCTCGGGGCCGGGGGAGACCCGGCGGCCGCGGGGCTCGCGTCGCGCACGCTGCGGGCCATGGCGGCGTCGCCCCTCCGCGACGCCGTCGAGGGCGGGTTCTTCCGGTACTCGACGCGACACGACTGGGCCGACCCGCACTACGAGCGGATGCTCTACGACAACGCGCTGCTGCTGACGGCGTACTCGCGGGCGGCGGTGCTCGAGGGCGGCGCCGGGTCGCGCGAGGCGGGTGCTGCCGGTGCCGCGGCGGGCATCGGTTCGCGCGAGGCGGCCGAGGGCGTCGCGACGTTCCTGCTCGAATGGCTGCGCACCGCGCGCGGCGGCTTCGGGTCGGCGCAGGACAGCGAGAGCACGATCGACGGCCGCCGCGTCGAGGGCGGCTACTACCTGCTCGACGCGGCCGGGCGGGCCCGGCACGAGGCGCCGCCCGTCGACGACAAGGTCCTCACCGGCTGGAACGGCCTCGCCGTCGCCGCACTGGCTGAGGCGGGGTGGCGACTCGACCACCCCGAGTGGATCGCCGCCGCACGCGGAGCGGCCGACCTGCTGCTCGCCGAGCACGTCACGGCGGAGGGGCGACTGCTGCGCGCCTCCACGTCGTCCGGGGTGTCGAGCGCGTCGGCCGCCCTCGAGGACTACGGGATGCTCGCCGAGGGTCTGCTGCAGCTCGCCCTCGCGACCGGGGAGCCGCGCTACGCCGTCGAGGCGCGACGGCTCGTCGACCTGTGCCTCGACGCGGAGCGGGACGGCGGAGGAGGCGCGGGTGCGGCGGGTGCCGATCGTCCGGTGTTCGCGGCTCCCGGCGGGGGCGACCCCGTGCTGCAGGCGCAGGGGACGGCGCTCGTGACCGACCCGTCGGAGGGCGCGTACCCCTCGGGTGTCGCGTCGCTCGCGACGGCGGCGTCGACCCTGCATCGCCTCACCGGGGAGGCGCGCTACCGGACCGCCGCGGAGCTCGCGCTGGCCCCCGCCGCCGCCGCTGCCGTCGACTCGCCGTCGGCGTACGGCACGACGTTCGGCCTGCTGGCCGACCTCGCCGCGGGGGCGACGCAGGTCGTGGTCGTGGTGCCCGACGCGGCTGCCGATACGGGTGCCGGCACGGAGGTACGCGCACTCGCGGCGCGGGTCAGGAGCGAGGTCGCACCCGGGCTCGTGGTGGCCGTCGTCGACGACTCCTCGGCGCGGGCCTTCGCCGAGGCCGGGTTCGAGCTCTTCGCCGGGCGCCGCTCGACATCCGGGCCCACGTCCGAGACGTCGCTCGCGACGGCCTACGTCTGCCGTGACTTCGTCTGCCGACTGCCCGTGACCGACGTCGCATCGCTCGACCGCGAACTCGCACAGGCCTGACAGAACGCGACATGCCCGGGACCCGTCGTGTTCGGCGGTGTCTCGGGCACGTCGCGATCAGGGGCCGTGCCGGTGCGGCCGCGGCTGCTGTTGCCGCTGCGGCTGTCGCTGAGGAGGGTTCCCTACGGGCGCGGTCTCGGCGGGCCGGGCTTGGGGTGACCGGGGATCGAGTCGCCCGAGAGATTCAGATCGGCCGGGTCGACCTCGATGTCGCCGACGTCGTCCGGTCCGCCCTCGCCGGGGAGGCTCTTGATGGCGTCGAGGTCGGTGTCGTCGTCGACGGCGGGGGAGTCGGCCGTGGCCGACCGCTGCATCTCGGCCGTCGTCTTCTCGCTGCGCGGGAAGTCCGCCGTCGGGTCGTCGCTGTCCGTCGTGCCGTCGGCGGCCGGCGACGTGCTGCCGGTCGAGTCGCTGCTCGAGTCGCCGGCCTGCGTGTCGCTGGGCTGGTCGGCGCCGGGCTGGGCGCCGTTGGGCTGGGTGTCGTGCTCGTCATCGTGCATGCGCGGCACCGTACGCCGTGGAGGTGCGCGCGACATGTGCGCCCGATCGGTCGAGCACCGGGGCGCGGGCCGCGTCAGGCGGCGAGCGACTCGAGCGGGGTGTCGGCGTCGGCCGACCACTCGTTCAGCGAACCGTCGTACAGGGCGACGTTGCGCTCGCCGATCAGCGTCAGAGCGAAGGCGTCGGCGCTCGCGTCGATGCCGGCCCCGCAGTAGACGACGACACGGTCGGCGCTCGCCACCGGGGCGAACACGGATTCGATGACGCGCTCGGGGCGGAACTGGCGGTCGGCGTCGACGACGCGGTCGACCGGCACGGAGACGCTCGTGGGGATGTGCCCGAGTCTCGGGCGCCGCCCCTCGACACCGGCGAACTCGGCCGTCGGTGACGCGCAGACGAGCGCCGCCTTCTCGTCGCCGGCCACCACGCGCTCGACGAACGCCTTGTCGACCCAGAGATCGGGTCGCTCGCTCGCCTCGAACAGCGCGGGCTCGGGCTCGACGTGCCCGCGCTCGACGGGCCGCCGCTCGTCGCGCCAGACGGAGGCGCCGCCGTCGAGCACCGCCACGTCGTCGTACCCGTACGCCCGGAAGAGCCACCAGAGACGGCAGGCCCACTCGCTGTGCGCGTCGTCGTAGACGACCACGGTCGTCTCGTTCGAGATGCCGAGAGCCCCGGCGGCGTCTTCGAAGCGCGACCGGCCGGGGCGGGTGAACGGCAGATGCGCGTCGGCGTCGCTGAAGTCGCGGATGAGGTCGGCGAACACGGCACCGGGCACGTGCTCGGCCCGGTGACCCTCGCGACCCGTGATGTAGCGGCCCGTCGGGGTGCCGTCGACACCCGCCACGGGCCGGACGGTGGTGTCGACCACGACCATGTCGTCGGCGCCCAGGTGGTCGGCGAGCCACTGGGTCGAGACGAGAGGGGAGGTCAGCACGGGAGGCATGGCCCCCACGGTAGCCACCACGACCGACATCCGGCAGGAGGCGGGCAACACGGCGTCACGCGCCGCCCGCCCGCCGTGTGCGTCAGCGGCCGGTCTTCTTGGCCGAGATCACGCCGGTGTCGAAGCCCATGAGGTTGAGCCCGCCGTGGAACCGTGCGTGCTCGACCTTGATGCAGCGGTCCATGACGACGGTCAGCCCCTGCTCTTCGGCGTACCGCGCGGCCTCCTCGTTGTAGATGCCGAGCTGCACCCAGATCGTCTTCGCACCGCTCGCGAGCACGTCGTCGACGACCGAGGGGATGTCGCTCGCCTTGCGGAACACGTCGACGATGTCGGGCACCTCGGGCAGCGACGCGAGGTCGGGGTAGGCCTTCTGCCCGAGGATCGTGTCGGCGTTCGGGTTGACGAAGTACACCCGCAGGTCGCTCGACTGCTGCAGGTAGGTGCCGACGAAGTAGCTCGAGCGCGCGGGGTTCGGCGACGCCCCGACGATGGCGACGCTCGACGCCCCGCGGAGGATCGCCTGACGCTCACGCGCCCCCGGCCCGACCCAGGTCCGCTGCGACTTCAGGAGCTTCGCGAGAGGCGACGACGCCGGCAGCTCGCAGGTCAGACCGTTGGTCAGCTGCGTGGTGACGGTCTCGGCGGTGGGTGCTGAGGTCATGGCGGGTCACTCGCCCTTCGTCGCGGCGCTGAGCGCCTGGTCGAGGTCGTGGACGATGTCGTCCGGGTCTTCGATGCCGACGCTGATGCGCACCGACCCCGGCAGCACCCCCGCGTCGACGAGCTGCTGTTCGCTCAGCTGGGCGTGCGTGGTCGAGCCCGGGTGGATCACCAGGGTCTTCGCGTCGCCGATGTTGGCGAGGTGGCTGGCCAGCTCGACCGACTCGATGAAGGTCCGCCCGGCGGCGCGCCCGCCCTTGAGCTCGAAGGTGAACACCGAGCCGGGCCCCTCCGGCAGGTACTTCGCCGCCCGGTCGTGGTGCGGGTGATCGGGCAGACCGGCCCAGCGCACCCGCTCGATGCGCGGGTCGGCGTCGAGCCACTCGGCGACGTGACGGGCGTTCTCGACGTGGGCGCGCATCCGGAACGGCAGGGTCTCGACGCCCTGGGCGAGCAGCCAGGCCGAGTGCGGTGCGAGGGCGGGGCCGATGTCGCGCAGCTGCTCGGCACGCAGCCGGGTCAGGAACGCGTACTCGCCGAAGTTGCCCGACCAGTTCAGCCCGCCGTAGCTCGGCACGGGCTGGTCGAACAACGGGAACCGCTCGGTGTCCCACGCGAAGCGCCCCGACTCGACGACGACGCCGCCGAGCGTGGTGCCGTGCCCGCCGAGGAACTTCGTCGCCGAGTGGATGACGACGTCGGCGCCCCACTCGATGGGGCGGTTGAGGTACGGGGTCGAGATGGTCGAGTCGACGATCAGCGGCACGCCGGCCGCGTGCGCGACCTCGGCGAGACCCTCGAGGTCGGCGATCTCGCCCGACGGGTTCGCGACCGTCTCGACGAACACGAGCTTCGTCTCGGGGCGGATCGCGGCGGCGTAGTCGGCCGGGTCGCTCGACTGGACGAACGTCGTCTCGACGCCGAACCGGCGGAGGGTCACATCGAGCTGGGTGATCGAGCCCCCGTAGAGGTTCGCGCTCGCGACGATGTGGTCGCCGGCCCCGGCGAGCGAGGCGAAGGTGATGAACTGCGCGCTGAGTCCGCTCGACGTCGCGACGGCGCCCAGGCCGCCCTCGAGGCTGGCGATGCGCTCTTCGAACGAGGCCGTGGTCGGGTTCGCGAGACGGCTGTAGATGTTGCCGTACTTCTGCAGGGCGAACCGCGCCGCGGCGTCCTCCGTGTCGTCGAACACGAACGCGCTCGACTGGTAGATGGGGAGGGCCCGCGAGCCCGTCACCGCATCGGGGATGTTGCCCGCGTGGATCGCCCGCGTGCGGAAGCCGTACTCACGATCTGCCATGCGCCAACGCTAGCCGCTGGTCGTCACGGGGCGACCGGGGAGGTAACAGAACTACACATGCCGACCCGCGCCTCCTGAACCGAGGAGGCGCGGTGTCACTTCCAGCTGGGGATCCAGTAGTGGATGCGGATGAACTCCCAGTCGGCCAGCTGCGCCGTCCACAGCGGGTAGAAGAAGACGGTCGCGGCCACGGCGGCCACGAGCACGATGGCCGTCACGGCGATGCCGCTGCGCCGGCGGTCGATGTGATCGGTGCGCCGCCCGAGGATGATGCCGAGCACGGCGGCGAGCCCGAGCACGAGGTAGGGCTCGAACGCGATCGTGTAGAACTGGAAGACCGTGCGGTCGGAGAAGGCCAGCCAGGGCAGGTAGCCGGCCGCCACGCCGACGAGGATCGCCCCGTAGCGCCACTCGCGATGGCGGACGACCCGGTAGACCAGGTAGAGACAGGCCGCCACGGCCGCGTACCAGATGACCGGGTTCGCCACCGAGGTGATCGCCTCGCCGCAGCGCGCGACCTCGCAGCCGCCCTGACCCTGGTCGAACCCCTGGTAGTACATGCTCGTCGGCCGCAGCATCAGCAGCCAGGTGAACGGGTTCGCCTGGTACGAGTGCGGGGTGGCGAGCCCGACGTTGAAGGCGTAGACGCCGGCCTCGTAGTGCCAGAAGTTCTGCACCACGTCGGGGACCCACGCGAGCGCGCCCGTCCAGCGCTGCCCGCCCTCCTCGACCCAGCTGCGGTAGTAGCCGCCGCCGGTGACGAACCAGCCCGTCCAGGTGGCGACGTACGCGACGAGGGCGATCGGCACCGTGAGGAGGAAGCTCACGGGGGCCTGCTTCCACAGGGTGCCCGTCAGCCAGAACTCGACCCCCGCACGTCGGCGGGCCAGCACGTCGACGACCACGGTGTAGACGGCGAAGACGGCCAGGAAGTACAGGCCGTTCCACTTGACCCCGGTCGCGAGACCGCAGAACAGCCCGGCGGCCAGCAGCCACGGACGCGACCAGATCGCCGGGCCCCAGGCGAGATCGCGACCGGCGCCGCGCCTCCTCGTCACCCAGTCGTCGAGTCGGTGCGACGTCCACCGCCGGTCGAGCAGCACCGCTCCGAACGCCAGCAGGCCGAAGAACATCACGAAGTTGTCGAGCAGCGACACCCGCGACATGACGATCGCATGCCCGTCGATGGCGAGCAGGAACCCGGCGAGGGTGCCGACCAGGGTCGAGCGCAGCAGGAGCGAGCCGATCACGGCGACGAGCGCGACGGCGAGGATCCCGACGACGGCCGTGCTGAGCCGCCAGCCCGCCGGGTCGTCCGGGCCGAGCGCCGCCATGCCCAGGCTGATCAGCCATTTGCCGAGCGGCGGATGCGCCACGAACGACGGGTCGGTCGTGAAGCCGTCGGCGCCGCCCGCGGCGAACGTCGCGTCGTAGTCGGCGGGCCAGGCGGCCTCGTAGCCGAGGTTGTGCAGCGTCCACGCGTCTTTGACGTAGTAGGTCTCGTCGAAGACCAGCGAGCCGGGCCGGCCGAGGTGCCAGAGCCGCAGCACCGCCGCGAGCAGGGTGACGGCGATCGGGCCGCCCCACGCCCAGGCCCGACGACGCGCGGGGGTCGAGAGCAGGCGACCCCACCAGGCGTCGAGACGGGTCATCGCGGGCGGGCCCTGGTGCGTCGACGAGGCGGCGTGAGCGGGCGTGAGGGAGTCGACCCGCGCCTCCTCGGCGTCCCGACCGTTGACCCGTGCGTCGACCCGCGCCTCGACGAGCGCGTCGGAGGCGCGCTCGGGCGGGGTCGTCATCGGGCCATCGTAATGAGCGACGGGGCTCCCGGGGGACAATGGTCGGGTGATCGTGCTCGCCGCCACCCCCATCGGAAACCTCGGCGACGCCTCGCGACGCCTCATCGAGACGCTGTCGAACGCCGAGGTGGTCGCTGCAGAGGACACCCGCACGGCGATCCACCTGATGCGCGCCCTCGGCGTCGAGAACCGCCCGCGGCTGATCGCCCTGCACGAGCACAACGAACGCGAGAAGGCGGGCGAGGTCGTCGAGCTCGCCCGCACCGCCGACGTCGTCGTGCTGACCGACGCCGGCATGCCCGCGATCAGCGACCCCGGGTTCCCCCTCGTCGAGGCCGCTGCCGCCGCGGGCGTCACCGTCACGGCGATCCCCGGCCCGTCGGCCGTGCTCACCGCGCTCGCCGTCTCGGGCCTGCCCACCGACCGGTTCAGCTTCGAGGGGTTCCTGCCCCGCAAGCAGGGCGACCGCCTGCGGGTGCTCGGAGCGCTCGCCGACGAGCGCCGCACGATGGTCTTCTTCGAATCGCCCCACCGTCTCACCGACTCGCTCGCCGATCTCGCCACCGCGATGGGCGCCGACCGTCGCGCCGTGGTCTGCCGCGAGCTGACGAAGATGCACGAGGAGGTGCGGCGCGGCACCGCCGCCGAACTCGCCTCCTGGGCCGCGGAGGGTGTGCGCGGCGAGATCTGCATCGTCGTCGAGGGGGCGCCCGAGCGCGTCGTGGACCTCGCGGCCGGGCTGGCGCAGGTGCAGGCGCTCGTCGCCGACGGCGTCCGCCTGAAAGAGGCCACCACCGACGTCGCGGCGGCCACGGGTCTCTCTCGCCGCGACCTGTACCAGGCCGCGCTCGCCGCCCGCCCGCCGCGCCCCGCGCCCGGTGCCGCCCCCGGGCCCGATCGCCCGTAGGCGGCCCGACCCCTTTCACGCGCGGGGGTGCAAGCTCGAAGCACGGCGCGTCTGCACGGGGCGTGCGCGGCAGAGCGAGGAGTACGGCATGAAGGCGGTCCGGTTCGAGAACTACGGCGACATCGACGAGCTGAGGGTCGTCGAGATCGCGAAGCCGCAGGCCGGCCCCGGGCAGGTCGTCGTCGCCGTGAAGGCCGCCGGGCTGAACCCCGGTGAGGCGGCGATCCGGGCGGGTCTGCTGCACGACGTGTTCCCGGCGGCGTTCCCGTCGGGGCAGGGGACCGACTTCGCCGGCATCGTCGACGAGGTCGGCGAGGGTGTCCACGAGTGGTCGCCGGGCGACGAGGTCGCCGGCTGGGCGACCAGGTCGTCGCACGCCGAGTTCGTCGTCGTGCCGAGCGATCAGCTGGTGCGGAAGCCGGACGGCATCGGGTGGGAGACGGCCGGCAGCATCAGCGTCACGGGCCCCACGGCGTTCGCCGCGCTGCGAGCCGTGCAGGCCACAGAGGGCGACACGATCGCCGTCTCGGCAGCAGCCGGCGGCGTCGGCGTGCTCGTCTCGCAGCTGGCCGTGCTCGGCGGTCTCACCGTGATCGGCACCGCGAGCGAGCAGAACCACGACTTCCTCCGCAGTCTCGGCGTCATCCCCGTCGAGTACGGCGAGGGCGTCGTCGAGCGGATCCGCGCGGCCGCGCCGGACGGCGTCGACGCGTTCATCGACTGCTACGGGCACGGGAACGTCGAGTACGCGCTCGAGCTCGGGGTCGCGCCCCAGCGGATCGACACGATCGCCGACTTCGACGCGGTCGAGCGGCACGGGGTGAAGGCCGAGGGCAGTGCCCAGGCCACGACGCAGGCGGTGCTGACCGAGCTGCTGGGGCTGATCTCCGAGGCGAAGATCACGGTGCCCATCGACGGCGTCTTCCCGATCGACGAGGTGAGGAGCGCCTATCGCGACCTGGAGGACGGCCACGCCCGGGGCAAGTACGTGCTCGGCATGGACGTCGTCGAGTACCCGGGCGAGCGCGAGGGCGAGCGGGCCGGGACGGACGAGGGGTCCGACCAGGCGACCTGATCGATCGGGCGACCCGCGCCTCCTCGGCTTCGACGACCGGAGCCGAGGAGGCGCGGGTCGCGTCGCGCCGTCGGTGCCCGCACCTAAGATGGTCCCCATGCCCGCCGGCGACTCCTTCTTCATCGCAACGCCCATCTTCTACGTCAACGACGTGCCGCACATCGGTCACGCGTACACCGAGGTCGCAGCCGACGTGCTCGCCCGGTGGCACCGGCAGCGGGGTGACGACGCCTGGCTGCTGACGGGCACGGACGAGCACGGCCAGAAGATCCTCCGCACGGCCACCAGCAACGGCGTGACCCCGCAGGAGTGGGCCGACAAGCTCGTCACCGAATCCTGGAAGCCCCTCCTCCAGACCGTCGACATCCGCAACGACGACTTCATCCGCACCACCGACGCGCGGCACGAGAAGGGCGTCCAGACCTTCCTGCAGAAGCTCTACGACGACGGCTTCATCTACCAGGGCGAGTTCGAGGGCTTCTACTGCGTCGGCTGCGAAGAGTACAAGCAGCCCGGCGACCTCGTCGACGGCACCGGTCCGTTCGAGGGTCAGCAGGTCTGCGCGATCCACTCGAAGCCGGTCGAGCTGCTCCAAGAGAGCAACTACTTCTTCCGCATGAGCGACTTCGAGCAGCGTCTGCTCGACCTCTACGAGCAGCAGCCCGACTTCGTGCAGCCCGACACGGTCCGCAACGAGATCGTGCAGTTCGTCAAGCAGGGTCTCCGCGACCTCTCGATCTCGCGGCAGAGCTTCGACTGGGGCGTCAAGGTCCCGTGGGACGAGAAGCACGTCGTCTACGTCTGGTTCGACGCGCTGCTCAACTACATCACCGCGATCGGCTACGGCGTCGACGACGACGAGTTCGATCGCCGCTGGCCGGCCGTCCAGCTGGTCGGCAAGGACATCGCGCGGTTCCACGCCGTCATCTGGCCCGCCATGCTCATGGCGGCAGGTCTGCCCGTGCCGAAGAACGTCTTCGGTCACGGCTGGCTGCTGGTCGGCGGCGAGAAGATGTCGAAGTCGAAGCTGACGGGCATCGCCCCGCAGCAGATCACGGACGTCTTCGGCTCCGACGCGTTCCGCTACTACTTCATGCGCGCCATCACCTTCGGGCAAGACGGCAACTTCAGCTGGGAGGACATCTCGGCCCGGTACCAGGCCGAGCTGGCGAACGGCTTCGGCAACCTCGCGTCTCGCGTCGTGGCCATGATCACGCGTTACTTCGACGGCACGGTCCCGCTCGCGGGCGAGCCGACCGAAGCCGACCTGGTCGTCCGCGAGACCGAGGTCCGCGTGACGGCCGCCGCCGACGCGGCGATCGACCGATTCGCGATCAACGAGGCCCTCTCGTCCATCTGGGAGCTCGTCGACACCCTCAACGGCTACATCACCGAGCAGGAGCCCTGGGCGCTGGCCAAAGACGAGACGAAGCGCGAGCGGCTCGCGACGGTGCTGGCCACCTCGCTGCGCGGTCTCGGCACCCTCACCGTGCTGCTGTCGTCGTTCATCCCCACCGCCACGACCACGCTGTGGCAGAGCATCGGCCAGGGCGAGCTGACCAGTCAGCCCGTCGACCGCGCACCCGAGTGGTCGAGCGCACCCGAGGTGCAGCCGCTCGCCGCCGGGCTGTTCCCGCGCATCGAGCAGCCGGAGCCCGCGAAGTGAGCGGCCAGGGCGCCGACCCCGCGGGCGAGGCGACGCCGATGCACGTCCGGCACCGCGCCTCCACCGAGTCCGGCGGCAAGAAGCGCGACCTCAGCTACCCGGCGCCTCCCAATCCACTCGTCGTGCCGGTGTACGACAACCACACGCATCTCGAGATCGCCGACGGCCAGGGCGAGCCCGGGGCCGGCGGCGGCCCCCTCGACTACCGGGAGCACCTCGACCGTGCGTCGGCGGTCGGCATCCGCGGTGTCGTGCAGGTCGGCACCGACGTCGAGACCTCACGATGGTCGGCCGAGATCGCGGCCCGCGAACCGCGCGTGCTCGCCGCGGTCGCCCTGCATCCGAACGAGGCCCCGCGCCTCGCCGCCGAGGGTGGCCTCGACGAGGCGCTGACCGTCATCGACGAGCTCGCCGCACGACCCCGGGTCCGTGCCATCGGCGAGACCGGGCTCGACTTCTTCCGCACCGGGCCCGAGGGTCGGGCCGCCCAGCTCGACTCGTTCCGGGCGCACATCGAGATCGCCAAGCGTCACGGTCTCGCCCTGCAGATCCACGACCGCGACGCGCACGACGACGTCGTCGACCTGCTGCTCGAGGTGGGCGCCCCCGAGCGCACGGTCTTCCACTGCTTCAGCGGCGGAACCGAGCTCGCGAGCATCCTCACCGAGAACGGCTGGTACGCGTCGTTCTCCGGCACGGTGACCTTCTCGAACGCGCAGCCGCTCCGCGACGCGCTCGTCCAGCTGCCGCGGCACCTGCTGCTGGTCGAGACCGACGCCCCCTACCTCACCCCGGTGCCCTACCGGGGTCGACCGAACGCGCCGTACCTGGTGCCGTTCACCCTCCGCTCGATGGCCGAGACCATCGGCACCGACGTGTCGATGCTCGCCGCACAGATCTCGTCGAACACCGAGCTGGTCTACGGCACCTGGGACAGCGAACCGATCACGGTCGACGCCTGATGGCACGGGCGACCCTCCTGGGCCCTGCCGAGATCCGCGATCTCGCCGAGATGCTCGGCATCCAGCCGACCAAGAAGCTCGGTCAGAACTTCGTCCACGACGCCAACACCGTCCGGCGCATCGTCACCGCGTCGGGCGTCTCGGCCGGCACGTCGGTCGTCGAGATCGGCCCCGGTCTCGGCTCGCTCACCCTCGGTCTGCTCGAGGCGGGCAGCTCGGTCGTCGCGGTCGAGATCGACAAGCGTCTCGCCGCCCAGCTGCCGCAGACCGTCGGCATGCTGCAACCGGCGGCCGACCTCACCGTCATCGTCGACGACGCCATGCGCGTCACGACCCTGCCGGTCGCACCGACCCACCTCGTCGCGAACCTGCCCTACAACATCAGCGTGCCGGTGCTGCTGCACTTCCTCGAGCACTTCGACAGCCTGCAGCACGGTCTCGTCATGGTGCAGTCCGAGGTCGGTCTGCGCCTGGCCGCCGAGCCCGGCTCGAAGATCTACGGCTCGCCGAGCATCAAGGCCGCCTGGTACGGCGAGTTCCGAGCGGCGGGGCAGGTGAGCCGGCAGGTGTTCTGGCCCGTGCCCAACGTCGACAGCATCCTGGTCGCGTTCGACCGGCGCGCCCCCCGTGGCTCCGAGACCGAGCGCCTCGCGGTGTTCGCGCTCGTCGACGCGGCCTTCCAGCAGCGCCGCAAGATGATGCGGCAGTCGCTGTCGTCCCTCTACGGGTCGTCCGCCGCGGCGACCGAGACCCTCGAGCGGGCCGGCATCGCGCCGACCATCCGCGGCGAGCAGCTCACCGTCGACGACTTCCTGGCCATCGCCCGGGCGAGCGACGTCGAGCTGCTGGCCACGTCGCGGGTCGCCGCCGACTGATCCCATGACGCGTCGCACCGACCCGCCGGCACGACCCGGGCGGTCGGCGCCGTCGGGGCGGTCCGCACGACCAGGGCGACCGGCGCGATCCGGCCGACCCGCGCCTCCTGCAGGGGCCGACCGGTCCGCCGAGATCAGCGACGCGCGACTCGGGTCGGGCACCGGGCGCAGTGCGGCCGACTGGTTCGCCCTGCTCGACCGGGCCGATGCGGCGCGACTGTCGCACGAGCGCATCGCGCGCCTCCTGATCGACGACCACGAGGTCGCGCCCTGGTGGGCGCAGGTGATCACGGTCCGCTACGAGCAGGGGCGCGGGCTGCCGTCGCCCGGGCTGCAGCCCGACGGCTCGTACGCGGTCGCGATCGGGCGGAGCCTCCACGGCGAGCCCCTCGAGCTGCTCGAGCTGCTGGTCGATCGGCTCGCCGGCTACGTCGAGGGCGTGCAGGCGACGGTCGTGCGCTCCGCGACCCGGCCGAGCGCCGAGTGGACGCTGTCGAACGGCGACGTGCTCACCGTGGCGGTGTCGCCGTCGACCGGCGGCAAGTGCTCGGTGGCCGTCACGCAGGCCCGTCTACGGCTGCCCGAACGCGTGCAGCCCGTCCGCGAGGGTCTGGCCCGGGCGCTCGGCGTCATGGTCGATCGCCAGAACTGACTAGGTTGGTGTCATGACGACCGAGGCCGCTCCGACCGTGGTCCACACGCGGGCCCCCGGCAAGATCAACGTGTTCCTCGCCGTCGGCGATCTGCAAGACGACGGGTACCACGAACTCGCCACCGCCTACCAGGCCGTGTCGCTCTACGAAGACGTCCGGGCGCGTCGCGCCGACACCTTCTCGGTGACCGTCACGGGCGGCCCCGCGGTCGACGTGACGGGGGTGCCGACCGACGGCAGCAACCTCGCGATCCGCGCCGCGCGCCTCCTCGCCGCCACCACCGGCTACCGCGGCGGCGTCGATCTGCGCATCGACAAGAACGTCCCGGTCGCCGGTGGCATGGGCGGCGGGTCGGCCGACGCGGCCGCGACGCTCCTCGCCTGCGACACGCTCTGGGGCACCGGCGTCGGCCGAGACGACCTGCTGCACCTCGCGGCCGAGCTCGGCGCCGACGTGCCCTTCGCCTTCGCCGGCGGCACGGCCATCGGCACCGGTCGCGGTGACGAGCTCAGCCCGGCCCTGGCCAAGGGCACCTTCCAGTGGGTGCTCGCCCTCGCCGACTTCGGGCTCTCGACGCCGACGGTCTACCGCGAGCTCGACGAGCACCGCAAGCGGCACTCGGGCGACATCTCGCCCGTCCGCCGCCCGGTCGTCGACGCCGGGGTGCTGCAGGCGCTCCGGGCGGGCGACGCCGGCATGCTCGCCGAGTCGATGCACAACGATCTGCAGGCACCGGCCCTGCACCTCGAGCCCGGTCTGGCCGAGGTGCTCGAGCTCGGCGAGGGCAACGGGGCGCTGGCGGGTCTCGTGTCGGGCTCGGGCCCGACCGTGGCGTTCCTCGCCCCCGACCTCGACGGCGCCCTCGAACTGCAGCTCGCCCTCACCTCGGCGCGACTGTCGGTCGTCCGCGCGACGGGGCCGGTGCACGGCGCCCGGGTGGTCTCCGACTAGACGGCGCCGGCGACGACGCCCGCGTCAGGCCCTGTCGCCCGCCCGGCGCCGACGCCCGCGTCAGCGCTCGTACCGCAGCACGTTCGTGCGGGTCAGGTTCCACTCCTCGTCGAGTCGGAACCCCTTCGACGCCAGCTGCTCGGTGACGCGGGGCCGCCAGTCCTGGCGGTCGCTCGTGATCAGCCAGACGACGTCGAGGTCGTCGGTGCGGTCCAGCACGTCGCCGAGGGGGTGCTGGACCTCCCACAGGCCGTCGGTCTCGGCGCCCGGCGTCTCGAGGGTGAAGTCGGACATGCCGGCGAATGCGTCGGGGTAGGTGTCCTGGATGATGCGCGACGTCGCCTTCGGATGGCGTCGCACGGGCCCGAAGACGAGCCCCTCCTCGGTGCCGGCCGGCTCGTCGGCTCGCTCTCTCGCGACGAGGGCGGCGACCTGGTTCCAGGCCGAGCGGTCCTTCGCCTCGGGCTGTCGCTGCTCGACGTAGGTGGGCGCCGTCAAGCCGACGGCGACCAGCAGCACGAGGGCGATCACGCGCCTCCAGGGGATCGCGGCGACCGCGACGGCCATCGTCATCGCGATGGCGGGCGTGCCGAACGTCAGGTACCGGGGCGAGTAGAGGGGGCTGCCGACGAGCGAGACGACGACCAGACCGGCCGTCGGCACGATCATCCAGGGCAGCACGACCTCCGCGAACCCGCGGGCGGCGGGCACCAGCCGCAGCGACAGCACGACGATGCTCGCGCCCGCGCAGAGCAGACCGAAGATCGCGAAGCTCTCGTTCTGGTAGAACCACTGCGTCACGAGCACCGATCGGAGCGTGCCGAACGTGGGCCGCTCGATCCAGCTGATCTGGTCGTTCTGCGACGCGATGAACCAGGCCAGCGGCAGACTGGCGAGCCCCGCGACGGCCGCGCCGACGAACCAGCCGAGCAGGGCCCGACGCGACGAGCGCACGGTCGGTCGCGCGCCTCCTGCGGGGTCGTGCACGACGGCGACGGCCCCGGTGCGGGCCCACTCGTCGACCCTGTCCCGCCGGAGGCGCTGGTCGTGCCGGTCGCGGAGCACCCGCACCAGCATGGTCACCGCGTGCCCGACCACGAGCAGCGCCAGGTACAGGAAGAACGCGGCCGAGACGACGGCGAGGGCGGCGTAGGCCACCCACCAGCCGACGACGGAGCGGTGCGTGCGGGCTGCTCCCGACTCGGCGGTGCGGCGGGCCGCCACGACGAGCACGAGGGTCAGCGCGACCGCGAGCATCGCCGACAGGGCGTACGAGCGGCCCTCGCCGCCCATCCAGGTGACTCGGGGCAGCAGGCAGAACAGCAGGCCGGCGACGATCGAGGTGCGCCGGTCGACGAGGATGCGCGTGAGGGCCACGGTGAGCCCCGCGGCGACGCCCGTCACGATCGCGCTCGGCACCCGCAGCGCGACGGGGGAGTACGGGAACACGTCGAACCAGAGATGCATGGCGGCGTAGTAGGCGGCGTGCACCAGGTCGACCGTCTGGATCATCGCCCAGAGCTGACTCCACGTGCGGGTCGCCGAGACGACCGTCGCGGCCTCGTCGTACCAGACCGACGGCACCCAGAGGAACGCCCCCGAGACGATCGCGCCGAGCAGCCCGATCAGCACCGCGTCGGTGTGGCGGCGGTGGAGGAGGCCCCGAGGGGCGGCCGGCCGCGCCGAGGTTACAGTGGACGACGCGTGGTCCGCACGTCGTGTCTGGAGGTCTGCCATGTCGTCTCTGCCCCCTCTCGTCTCGGTGCCCGGTTCGTCGACCGGAGCGGCTGCGTCCGATTCGCTCGAGGTGTCGGACCGCTACTCGCGGAGCGTCCGACTGCCGGGGTTCGGCCTCGATGCGCAGAGCCGACTGCTGGCAGCGCGGGTGCTCGTGGTGGGAGCCGGGGGACTCGGCGCACCGGTCATCGAGTATCTCGCAGCCTCCGGTGTCGGAACGCTGGGAATCGTCGACGACGACGTCGTCGACCTGTCGAACCTACAACGTCAGGTGCTGTTCCGCCCCGACCAGGTGGGGGTGCCGAAGGCCCGTGCGGCGGCCGAGTGGGTGCGCGCGTCAGCCCCCGACGTGCGCGTCGTCGTGCACCCCGTGCGCCTCGGCGCCGACAACGCCGCGCTGCTCGACGACTACGACCTCGTCGTCGACGGCAGCGACTCGTTCGACACCTGCTACGTCGTCGCCGACGAGGCCGCCGCGCGCGGGCTGCCCGTGGTGTGGGGCAGCGTCAACCGGTTCGACGGGCAGCTCAGCGTCTTCTGGGACGATGCGCCCGATGGCCGCGCGGTCGACTACCGCGACCTGCATCCGGCACCTCCCGCCGCCGGCTGGGACGAGTCGTGCGCCGACGTCGGGGTCCTCGGCCCGCTCTGCGGCACCGTCGGCACGGCCATGGCCACCGAGGCGGTCAAGCTGCTCACGGGCGTGGGCGAGCCCCTGCTCGGGCGCGTGGTGACCATCGACGCGCTCGACGCGACCTGGCGCGAGAGCAGGCTGGCACGGGCGCCGCATCGGGCCGAGGCGCGGGCCACGGCGAACGGGCTGCGCCGCGCCTCCTCGGCCCCCGCGTCCGTTCCCGACTCCGCTTCGGAGGCGAGCACCGCTCCCGACTCCGCCGCTGTCGCCGTCGGCAACTCAGGCGCAGAGGCCGCTGAGCGGAGACCCGCCCGCTCAGAGGTCGCTGCGCCTGAGTTGTCGACGATGCTGCAGGCGAGGGAGGCGGGCGGCGCCGACTTCACGCTGCTCGACGTGCGCGAGGTCGACGAGCACGCCTTCGCCCACATCGACGGCGACGTGCAGGCCCCCGGGTACGGCACGCGCACCCGTCAGCGACCCGAGCTGGACCCCTCGGTGCCGGTGGTCGTCTACTGCGCGCGCGGCCCCCGGGCACGCTCCGCCGCCGAGCTGCTCGCGCGCGACGGGTTCGACGTCACCGTGCTGCACGGCGGCATGCTGGGTTGGCAGCTGGCGCAGCAGGGCGCCGCCGCCGGCTGAGACGGCGGGGTCGAGAGGCGCAGAGCCGCGCCGACCCGAGGGGCGTCAGCCTCCGGCGAAGGGCGGCATGACGTCGATCACGGCACCGTCGAGGACGAGCTGCTCGCGGTCGCGCGTGGTGATCCCGTCGACCAGGAACGAGCAGCGCAGCATGACATCGCGGAAGTCCGCCGCCGACATCCCCTCGACGGGGCGCACCTCCGTCAGCAGTCGACCGATGGTGGGGCGTTCGCCGGTCGGCACCGCGATGCGCTGCTCGTCACGCCCGACGGCGGCGCGCGCCGCAGCGAAGAACCGCAGCGTCGCGGTCGTCGGCTCGGCAGCCCGATCCGCGGCACCCGAGACGCCAGCCGGCCCCGACGCGACAGCCGGCCCTGACGAACCCGCGCGTCCCGTGTCGTCGGTCAGTGTCGTCATGTCAGCCTCCGATGGCGCTCATGGTGCGGGCGGGTTGCACGAAGTCGGGGTCGTCGATGCCGTGACCCTTGGGCTTGGCCCACATCGCGGCCCGCCAGGCGTCGGCCAGGTCGTCGTCCGAGCCGCCGGCGCGCAGCAGATCGCGCAGTCCGGTCTCGCCCTCGCTGAACAGGCAGCTGCGGATCCCGCCCTCGGCCGTCATGCGGGTGCGGCGGCAGTCGGCGCAGAACGGCTCGCTGACCGAGGCGATGATGCCCACCCGGCCGTGCAGTCCGGCGTCGGCGTCGCGCCCGACCGCGTCGAACAGCTCGGCCGGGGCGCCGTCGCGCTCGACGTCGGCGGGGCGCAGGTCGAACCGGGTCGCGAGGAGCGAGTGGATGTCGCGCGAGGTCACGAAGGAGGCGCGGTCCCAGCTGCGGTCGGCGTCAAGGGGCATCTGCTCGATGAAGCGCAGCTCGTGGCCGCCGCGCAGAGACCAGGCGAGCAGCTCGGGCGCCTCGTGGTCGTTGACCCCGGGCAGCAGCACGGCGTTGATCTTGACGGGGGTCAGCCCGGCCGCGGCCGCGGCGTCGACACCGGCCAGCACCTTGTCGAGGAACGGCCTGCGCGAGACCTTCATGAACGTCTCGGCGTGCAGCGAGTCGAGCGAGACGTTGACGCGGTCGAGGCCGGCGTCGGCGAGGGCCTGCGCGCGGTGGGCGAGACCGATGGCGTTGGTGGTCAGCGACACCTCGGGTCGGGGTTCGAGGGCGGCCACGCGACGCACGATGTCGATCAGGTCGGCGCGCAGCAGCGGCTCGCCGCCGGTGAACCGCACCTGGCGGATCCCGAGGAGGCGCACCCCGATGTCGACCAGCCGCACGATCTCGTCGGCATCGAGCGCCTGTTCGCGGGGCAGGTTCGGCAGGCCGTCGGCGGGCATGCAGTACGTGCACCGCAGATTGCACTTGTCGGTCAGCGAGACGCGGAGGTCGGTGGCGCTGCGTCCGAACCGGTCGAGCAGCCAGGGCGCCGTCTCGGCGGACGGCCGGGGCACCGGGGGGAGGGTGTCACGAGCCCGACCGGGCATCGTGGGCAGTCCGAGTGAGACGGTCATCTGTCGAGGTTAAGCCCCGTCGCCGGGATCCGCGCCCAGGGAGCAGCCTCCGCACCCGACGGGCGTCGTCCGCGAGACCGTCCAGCAGCCGATCGGCGAACCCCGGTCGTGCGCGCCAGAGCGACACGAGCAGGATGACCAGCACCGCCGTGGCGAGCGACGACCGCTGCAGCGCCAGCCCCGGTTCGAACTGCCGCACGAGCAGCGCCACGGGGATCGCCAGCCACTCCCACCGGCCGGTCATGGCCACGAACGGCACGAGCAGCAGGGCGTACCAGGGGTACCGCGGGCTGACGGCGACGAGGGTGACCCCGATCATGACGAGCTGCCCGAGCCAGGGGTCGTCGGGGTCGGTCTTGAGCCAGACGAGCAGACCGGTGACGCCGACGACGAGCGCGACGACCGGTGTGGCCCAGGCGTCGGGCACCCAGGCGGACACGAGGGCGAACCGGCTGCCGTCCTCGTAGCCCTCCTCCGTGAGGTAGCCGGGCAGATAGCCGAGAACGGCCAGGCCGGTCGACACGACGTAGGGCACGTAGAGCACCGCGAAGGTGAGGACGGCGCCCACGATCACCTTGTGCGGCTGGCGGCGGAGCAGCGCCGGCGCCGCGATCACGGGGATGAGCTTGGTGGCGATGGCCGCCCCGAGGGCGATCCCGCCCCGCCATCGACGCCGCGTCGAGACGAGCAGCGACGCGGCGAGCACGAGCACCCCGCCGAGCAGATCGACGTGCGAGTTCGTGACCCCCTCGCTGTACACGAGCGGACACCAGCCCCAGAGGGCGGCCCACCGGGGGTCGAGCCCACGGCGACGGAGCGCCACGAGCAGGGCTGCGGTGGTGGCCAGCACCATGACCAGGCCGAGCATCTGCAGCGGCGCGAACTCGGCGTCGGGCCCCACGACCGCCCGCACGGCCCAGAAGTACAGCTCGGCGGTGGGCGGGTAGATCGTGGGCACGTCGGGTCGGTTGATGGCCGTGCAGACGACGTCGCCCGTCTCCGTGTCGTAGCCGCGGTGGATCTGCCGGGTCTCCTGTCCGCAGCGGAGCCCGATCGTGCCGTCGTCGCGGGTGAACTCGGCGGCGGGCGGGAAGATCCACTCGGGGCGGAGGTCGCGCAGCTCGCCGGCCTCGGGCGTGTACTCGTACGGCGACACCCCGTCCGCCTGCACGATGCCGTCCCAGGCGTAGCGCGCGGGGTCGGTGCTCGTGTTGGGCGGGCTCAGCAGCGACGCGCCGCCGACGACCGCCGCGCCGATCAGCACGAGCGCGGTGACGGCCCGCGCGGGCACGCGACGCAGCAGCACGAGGGCGACGGCGAAGAGCAGCCAGCAGATCGTCGTCCAGTAGACGAAGTCGTCTCGCGTCTCCTTCGCGACGAATCCGAGGGTCAGCAGCCCCCAACCCACGGCGACGGCCAAACCGCCGACGGCCACCGCCGCGAATAGAGTACGCACGAGACCCAGTCTGTCGGACGCCCGCCCGGGTGTCCGATGTGTCGGGCCAGACCCCGAGGCGCACCCATGAGAAGTCTTCTCTTCACCCTCCGCCTCGCGGCGACGTCGCCGACGCGGAACGCCCGGACGGCGACGGTGCTCGGGCGACTGCTCGGCATCGCCTTCCTGGTCTGCCTGCTGACCGGTCTCTACAGCCACTTCCTGCAGGATCCCGCCGAGTGGATGCGCTTCCCGACCCGCCCGGTCTGGCTCTACCAGGTCAGCCAGGGCGTGCACATCACTGCGGGCATCGCCTGCATCCCGCTGCTGCTCGGCAAGCTGCACGCGGTCTTCCCCCAGCTGTTCCAGTACCCGCCGGTGCGGCACCCGGTGCAGGTGCTCGAGCGCGCCTCCATCGCCCTGTTCATCGCGACGTCGGTGCTGCAGCTCGTCACCGGTCTGCTGAACACGTTCCAGTACTACCCGTGGCCGTTCCCGTTCAGGCAGGTGCACTTCGCGCTGTCGTTCATGATCATCGGGTCGCTGGCGATCCACATCGCGGTCAAGCTGCCGCTCATCACGCGCTACTGGCGGGCCCGCGACAGCTACGACGCCGACGGCGCCTTCGTCGAGCCCGCCGGCTCCCTCGACCCGGCTCGGGCCGAGTTCACGGCGACGCGCGAGCTGACGCGACGGCGAGAGGCCGAGGAGGCGCGGGTCGCCTCGTCGACCGGCACCGCGCCTCCTCGGCCCCGCGGGCTCGTCGGTCGGATCGTGCACTGGATCGACACCGCGCACGAGGGCGACCGCGATCCGCACCGCGCGCGGGTGTCGCGACGCGGCTTCTTCGGCGCCGTCGGCGTCGCGACGGGCGGAGCGGTGGTGCTCACCGCCGGTCAGTCGTTCACCGCCTTCGAGCCCTTCAACGCGTTCGCCCCCCGGCAGCGCGGCATCGGCCCGAACGACCTGCCGATCAACCGGACGGCCGCGGCGGCGCGGGTGCTCGAGAGCGCGATGGCGCCCGACTGGGCCCTGACGGTCTCGAACGGCGACCGGTCGCGCTCGTTCAGCGCCGACGACCTGACGGCCATGACGCAGGACGAGGGCGACCTGCCCATCTCGTGCGTCGAGGGCTGGAGTCAGACCGGCCGGTGGCGCGGGGTCCGCCTCGTCGACCTCATGGCGACGGTGGATGCGCCCGCCGACCGGCGTCTCCGCTTCACGAGTCTCGAAGAGCGCGGCGGCTACCGCGTGATGCTGATGGGCTCCGAGTACGCCACCGACCCCGCGACGCTGATCGCGCTCGAGCTCAACGGCGAGCGGCTGAGCATCGACCACGGGTACCCCGCCCGGGTGATCGCCCCCGGCAGACCGGGTGTGCTGCAGACCAAATGGCTGACCACGATCGAGGTGCTGTGATGACCACCGTGAAGACCACCAGGACGGGCCGGGCCGCCCCCATCGCGGGCCGCGGCGTCCGCGTCACCAGGGGCGTGCTGATCGTCGTCGGGATCGCCCTGATCGGACTCGGCGGCTACGTGCTGACCGAGACCGTCAGCCCGACGCGCTACTCGGGGCTGCTGGTCTGGCTGATCGGCTCGGTGATCGTGCACGACGCGATCATCGCGCCCGTCGTCGTCGCCGTCGGTCTCGCCGTGCGGCGGACGGGTCGCCGCGTGCCGGCCGCGGTGATCGCCCTGGTGCAGAGCGCCGTCGTGGTCGGAGTCGTCCTGTCGATGATCGTCGTCCCCGAGATCGTCGCGAAGGCGAAGGGGCCGAAGAACGACACCGTGCTGCCGTTCGACTACGCCTCGCGTCTGGGTGCGATGTGGGTCGTGATCGCGGTCGTGACGGCCCTCGCCGTGGCGATCTACCTGGTGCGGACCAGGCGGCAGAAGGTCCGCGAGTCGACCGACCAGGTCTGAGCGACCTCGAGGCCGGCGCGGCGGGCGTGACCGGGCAGGGCCGCCCGACCCACCTCGGCCCAGGGGAACGTCGCACTCGTGAGACCGCGGTCGTCGACGACGTGGGCGTCGTAGAACTCGTCGGCGGAGTCGTCGTGCGCCGTCTCGACCACGACCGATCCGTTCGAGGCGATGACCTCCGAGCAGCGGGTCAGGAGGGCCGTCGGGTCGCCGCCGATGCCGATGTTGCCGTCGAGCAGCAGAGCGACGTGCCAGCCGCCCTCGCCGTCGAGCGGGTCGAAGACGGAGCCGGCCGCGACGGGCAGCCCGGCGTCGACGGCCATGGCGACGGCCGTCTCGGACACGTCGATGCCGAGGGCCTCGATGCCGAGGCCGACGGCCGCGCGGACCATGCGGGCCGGCCCGCAGCCGATGTCGAGCACCGAGCGCGCACCGGCGAGCGTCGAGAGATCGGCGGCGTCGGCGGCGGAGCTCCAGCGGGCGACGTCGAACGGTCCGTCGACGTCGTCGGCGCCCGTCGACGGGGCGGGTGAACCGGGTGCGACGGGCGCGTCGGCCCGGACGAGCTGCAGGCGCCCCTCGCGGCGCAGAGCGCGGGCGTAGGGCTCGGCCCCGCCCGAGCCGAAGGTCGCGACGGGGTGGGTGTTCGTGTCTGCGGTGAGTGTCACGAGAGGGGCTCCTCGGGAGTCGAGCGGGCCGGCGACGGGGTCTGAGCAGCGGCGGTGGATGAGGGGGAGGTCGAAGCCGAGGAGGCGCGGGTCGGGCCCGTCGGGGCACCACCCGGGTCGGCGAGACGGAGGGCCGCGGCGAAGCGGCTGCGCGGCGCGGTGGCGGCGACGAGGCGGGCGTCGTCGATCGTGTCGACGTCGACGAGCTCGGGGAGGGTCCGTACGCGCAGCCCCGCCTCGGCGAGTCGCCGCAGCTGGTGGGCGCCGGTGTCGTCGCGCGACATCGGGACGCCGCGCAGCAGGTCGCCGGTGGGTCGGGCGAGACCGAGGGCCCAGAAGCCGCCGTCGTTGGCCGGGCCGAACCAGGCGTCGACGTCGTCCGTCCAGTCGGCGAAGACGGGGGTCAGCGTCTCGACGGTCACCTGCGGCGTGTCCATGCCGATCAGCACGGTCGGGCCGTCGACCTCGTCGAAGAGGGCTCCGAGCCGTGCGTCGAGGTCGCCACCGATCTGAGGGATCACATCGAACTGTTCGGAGCCGGGCGGTGTTCGGTTGCCGTCGAAGAGCAGCACCCGTCGGGTGGCGGGCAGTGCCGAGGCGACGGCGAGGGTGTCCTGGATGGCGGCCGCGGCGACGTCGGCGGCCTGCTCGAGGCTCAGGGGCGGGTGGAGGCGCGTCTTGACGCGACCGGGGATCGTCTCCTTGGCGATCACGACGATGGTAATCATCGACCCGCCTCCCGCAGCAGTCGGGACATGTCTCTGACGGCGACGCTCGTGCCCCTGATGGTGCCCGTCACCTTGCTCCGCCCGACGCGGGGCGAGTAGGGGGTGTCCTGTTCGCGGATCCGCCAGCCGGACTCGGAGGCGCGGAGCACCATCTCGAGCGGGTAGCCGCTCCGTCGGTCCTTCAGGTCGAGGGCGAGGAGCTCGTCGCGTCGGGCGACCCGCATGGGGCCGAGGTCGTGCAGGGCGACGCCGCTGGCACGCCGCATCAGCCGCGCCAGGGCGAGATTGGCGATGCGGGCGTGCACCGGCCACGCCCCGCGGGTGGTCGGCCGTCGCCGACCGAGCACGAGGTCGGCGTCGCCCGACATCACCGGTTCGGCGAGCGCGACGAGGTCGGCGGGGTCCATCGAGGCGTCGGCGTCGCAGAAGGCGACGTAGGGGGCGGTGGCCGCGACGAGACCGGCGTGGGCGGCGCTGCCGAAGCCGCGCCGCGCCTCCTGCACGACCGTGGCCCCGTGCTCCGCGGCGACGCGCGCCGACCCGTCGGTGGAGCCGTTGTCGACGACGATCGCGTGCCAGCGGTCGGGGATGCGCCCCAGGACCCAGGGCAGCGCGCCCTCCTCGTCGAGACAGGGCAGCACGACGTCGACCAGCGGGACGTCGACGGGTGAGGTGCTCATCATCCCGACTGTACGGCTGACATGCCATGAAGGTGATGAGAGGGCCGCATCCTGTACATCGGCCGATCCGCTGTCATTCTGCTAGCATCCCCGCCAGGAGGTGATCACCATGTCGACGGTGACTGTTCGCGGGCTCGATCCCGATGTGGTCTCGGGGCTCAAGGCGCTGAGCGCGAGACACGGGCGGTCGATGGAGGCCGAGGTGCGCTGGGTGCTGGGGCGGTACGTCGCCGACGCCGAGTTCCCGACGGCCGAGGTCGTGCTCGAGTTCGACGGCACCCCTGGCGCCCCTGGCACTCCCGGGGCTCCCGGCGCTCCCGGCGCTCCCGGCGTTGCGGAGAACTGGGTCGTCGCTCTCCGCCGCCGGCTCGCTGAGAACGATGCGCTCCTCGACGACGACTTCATCGAGATCCTCGAACGCAACCGTCGTGAGCAGATTCCAGCGAAGATCGTCGACTTCGAGTGATCGTCGTCGACACCCACGTCGTCTCCGAGCTCTCACGAGTCCGACCGGCTCCCGAAGTCCTGTCCTGGTACGCCGAGCAGCGAGCAGGCGACCTCTTCCTGAGCGTGGTCTCCGCAGCCGAGATGCTCGCCGGTGTCCTCTGCATGACGCCTGGCGCTCGGCGTGATGTCGTCGAGAGAGGGGTCGTCGATGCTCTCGAGACGCAGTTCGCGGGTCGCGTCCTCGCCTTCGGCGCAGCGACCGCCCTCGAATACGCGGGGGTCGTGCGTCTCCGGACGCGTCTCGGTCGCCCGGTCGCGACGGCGGACGCCATGATCGCGGCGACGGCGCTCGCGACCGGTGCGAGCCTCGCGACCCGCAACGTCCGCGACTTCGAGGGGGTCGGGCTCGAGGTCATCGACCCCTGGTCGGCGTGATGCAGGGGCGAGCAGGTCGAGGCGACCGAGCGCGGGGGCGGGCCGTCGCCGACGACCCGACCCGCGCCTCCTGCCCTCCGGTCTAGTTCGTGACCGCGGCGCGCAGGGGTGCGGTGGCGAACTCCCGCATGCCCTCGTCGAAGCTGACGGCGGGCTCCCAGCGCAGTTCGTCGCGCAGCCGGGCCGACGACGCCGTCACGTGCCGCACGTCGCCGGCGCGGTACTCGCCGGTGACGACGGGCTCGGGCCCGCCGGCCTCGCGGGCGAGTGCCGAGGCCATCTCGCCGATGGTGTGCACGACGCCGCTGCCGACGTTGAACGCCCTGAACGTCTCGGGCTCCTGCTCGGCCGTCCAGTCGAGCGCCGCGAGGTTGGCCGACGCGATGTCGCGGACGTGCACGAAGTCGCGGCGCTGGGCGCCGTCCTCGAACACGCGGGGGGCCTCGCCGCGCTGCAGCGCCGAGCGGAACAGCGACGCGACACCGGCATAAGGGGTGTTCTGCGGCATCCCCGGCCCGTAGACGTTGTGGTAGCGCAGGGCCGCCGCGCGGCCCCCGGTGCTCCGCGCCCACGAGGTCGCCAGGTGCTCCTGCGTCAGCTTCGTGATGGCGTAGACGTTGCGCGGGTCGAGCGGGGCGTCCTCCGCGATGAGCTGCGGCTCGAGCAGGTCGCCGGCCTCGTCGCGCGGGTCGAAGACGCCGGCGTCGAGGTCGGCGATGCGACGAGGCGCCGGGCGCTCGGTGGCGCCGGCCGAGGTGCGGTAGCTGCCCTCGCCGTAGACGACCATCGACGAGGCGACGACGAGTCGGTCGATCCCCGCACGATCGAGGGCGGCCAGGACGACGGCGGTGCCGAGCTCGTTCGACGAGACGTAGTCGGGGGCGTCCTGGAAGTCGACGCCGAGCCCGACCTTGGCCGCCTGGTGGCAGACCGCGTCGACGCCCTCGAGCGCCCGGTCGACCACGTCGGCGTCGCGCACGTCGCCGAGCACGAACTCGACCCGCGGGTCGAACTCGGGCTCGCCGCCGTGCACGTCCGAGCGCAGCGAGTCAAGCACGCGCACCGTCCAGCCGCGATCGAGGGCCTGGGCGACGACGGCCGAGCCGATGAACCCGGCGCCGCCCGTCACGAGCAGCCGCCCGAGGGGGCCCGGGTCGGTCGAGGCGCCGCGAGCGTCGGTCACAGCGCGGCCCGGCGCGACTGCACGGGGCGGGCGAGCACGGCGGCGACCGCCTCGGCGGGAATCAGCTCGCGCGGCTCGTAGTCGCTCGGCAGCCCGGCGACGATCGACTCGATGGCGGCGACGATGCGCGGCTGGGCGGCGGCGAGGCGCTCCATGACGAGCTGGTGGCTGACGGCGTCGTCGTCGTCACCCTCCTCCGGCGAGATGCCGGCGTCGCTGTCGGTGACGAACGAGATGTTGACGGCGCCCATGCCGAGCTCGAGGGTCAACGGCACCTCGGGGTACATCGTCATGTTGATCGTGTGCGCGCCGGCGGCTCGGAACCAGAGCGACTCGGCCCGGGTCGAGAACCGCGGGCCCTGGATGACGACGCAGGTGCCCGTCGCGGCGAACGGCTCGCCCTGCTGCTCGAGCGCCGACACGGCGGCCGCCCGCAGCACCGGGTCGAACGGGTCGGCGGCCATCAGGTGCTGCACCGAGCCCTCGACGTCGTAGAACGTGTCGGGGCGGCCCCAGGTGCGGTCGATGAACTGGTCGGTCACGACCATCGTGCCCGGCGGGTACTCCGGGCTGACCCCGCCGACGGCCGACGACGACACGACGGCCTTGGCGCCCAGCGACGCGAGCGCCCAGACGTTCGCCCGGAAGTCGATGCGGTGCGGCGGCACGGAGTGCCCCTTGCCGTGACGGGTCAGGAACGCGACGCGCTTGCCGCCGAGCTCGCCGATCGAGACCTCGCTCGAGGTCGGGCCGTACGGCGTCGCGACGACATGGCTGGTCGCCGTGCCCGGCGCGAAGAGCGAGTAGAGGCCGGAGCCGCCGATGACGGCGACGTCGACGCGGGGCAGGGACGAGGAGGCGGGGGTGGTGTCGGTCACCCCCGCTACGCTACTGGCGACAGCCGAGAGGATCCGCGTGCGCACGATCGAACAGCACCAGAACGACGTGGCCGAGTTGGTCGAGGCCGCCCTGGCGGCACGGCCGCACGAGGGTCTGCGGGTCGATCCGGCGCTCGTCGCGGCCCAGCCCGACCGGTACCGGAGGCGCGAGGTCGCCGTCGACGTCGTCGCACCGATCGACCTGCCTCCGTTCGCCAACTCCCAGATGGACGGCTTCGCCGTCTCGTCACCCGATCTGACCGACGACCGGGCGACGTCGCTCGTCGTCGTCGACCGCATCCCCGCGGGTCGCGTCGGTCCGGCGCTCCGACCCGGCACGGCGGCGCCGATCATGACCGGTGCGGCGGTGCCCGACGGCGCCGACGCGGTGGTGCCCGTCGAGCAGGTCGATCCACCGCTGTTCCCCGCCGAGGGCGCCGACAGCCGCGTCTCGATCACGGGGCCCGTCGCCTCCGGCACGTTCGTCCGCGACGCGGGCTCCGACGTGCGGGCCGGCAGCGTGCTGCTCGGCGCCGGCACGATCCTCACCCCGGCCCGCTGGGGGGTACTGGCCGCGGCGGGCGTGCGCGAGGTCGTCGTCCGACGCCGCCCGCGCCTCCTGCTGGTCTCGACCGGCGAAGAGCTCGCGGCACCCGGCGCCGATCTCGGCCCCGGTGCGATCCACGACGCGAACGGCACGGCGCTCGCCGCGGCCCTGGCCGAGATCGGCGTCGACGTCGTCACCGAGCGCGTGACCGACGACGCGGCCACCCTGCTGGCGGTCGTCGCCCGGCACGGCGCCGACGTCGATCTCGTGCTCACGACCGGCGGCGTCAGCGCCGGTGCCTACGAGGTGGTGCGCGACGCCTTCGAGGCCTCGGGCGTCGTCTTCGGCTCCGTGGCCATGCAGCCCGGCGGCCCGCAGGGTCACGGCACGCTCACCGTCGGCCACCGGGCCCTGCCGATCGTCTGCTTCCCGGGCAACCCGGTCAGCGCCCTCGTCTCGTTCGAGGTGTTCCTCCGCCCTCTGCTGCAGACCGCGACCGGTGTCGGGAGGCCGCGTGCGCAGCGGGCCGCGCCCATGGCCGAGTCCGCCGACTCTCCCGTCGGCAAGCACCAGCTCCGCCGCGGCCGCCTCGACGTCGACGGTCGCGTGGCCCTCGTCGGCGGCCCCGGCTCGCACCTCCTGTCGAACCACGCGGCGGCCACCGTGCTGGTGCACGTGCCCGTCGGCGTCGACCGGGTCGAGGAGGGCGACGAGGTCGTAGTGTGGGCGCTCGATGACTGATCGCGAACCGCCCGCCGGCACCGCGCCTCCCGGGCTCACCCACGTCCGTGACGACGGGACGGCGCACATGGTCGATGTCACCGACAAGAGCGAGACGACCCGCGTGGCGACCGCCCAGGCGCGGCTGACCACCCGCGGCGACGTCGTCGCCCGCCTCGTCGAGGGCACCCTGCCGAAGGGCGAGGCGCTCGGCACGGCCCGCATCGCCGGCATCATGGCGGCCAAGCAGACCTCGTCTCTCATCCCGCTCTGCCACCCGCTGCCCATCGGGTCGGTGACCGTCGACTTCGAACCCGGCGACACCGACGTCGTGGTGCTCGCACGGGTCAAGACCCACGGCAAGACGGGTGTCGAGATGGAGGCGCTGACCGCCGCCTCCATCGCCGCCCTGACCCTCTACGACATGATCAAGGCCGTCGACCCGCTCGCCGAGATCCACGACGTCAAGGTGCTGGCGAAGCAGGGCGGCAAATCGGGGGACTGGGCGCGATGACCACCCTCCCCGTCCGCCGGGCCGTCGTCATCGTCGCCTCGACCCGTGCCGCGGCGGGACGGGCCGACGACCTCACCGGGCCCGTCATCCGAGAGTGGTTCGAGGCGCGTCGCTACGACGTGCCCGCCCCGGTCGTCGTCGCCGACGGCGAGGCCGTGGGTCGCGCGCTCGCCGAGGCGCTCGCGACCTCGCCCGACGTGATCGTCACGACCGGCGGCACCGGCGTCTCGCCGACCGACGCCACCCCCGAGCAGACCCGGCCGCTGCTCGACAGAGAGCTGCCGGGCGTCGCCGACGAGCTGCGTCGTCGCGGCGTCGCGGCGACCCCCACCGCCGTGCTCTCGCGGGGCGTCGCGGGTGTCGCCGGTCGCACCTTCGTCGTCAACCTGCCGGGGTCGCGCGGGGGAGTCCGCGACGGGCTCGAGATGCTCGGCGACATCGTCGACCACGTGGTCGACCAGCTGGATGGAGGGTCGCATGACTGACGCCGCGGCGGCCGACGCCGCCGGCCCCGCCCCCGTATCGGCCGACGATCGCGTGCTGCTCGCCCGCGTCGTCGACGAGGCCCTCTCGGTCGCCGACTGCTGCGCGCTCGTGGCGAGCCGCGCCTCCGGGGCCGTCGTGACCTTCGAGGGCGTCGTCCGCGATCACGACGACGGGCGCGGGGTGACCGCGCTGCACTACGAGGCGCATCCGAACGCGACCGAGGTGATCCGCGAGGTCGCCCTCTCGATCGCGACCGCGCACCCCGAGGTGCGGGTGGCCGTCGAGCACCGCTACGGCGACCTCTCGATCGGCGACGTGGCGCTGGCCTGCGCGGTCTCGTCGGCCCATCGAGCCGAGGCGTTCGCAGCCTGCGCGGCCCTCGTCGACGAGGTCAAGGCGCGCACCCCGATCTGGAAGCGGCAGGAGTTCGCCGACGGCTCCGACGAGTGGACCGCGTCGCTCGGCTGACCGTCGCCCGCCCGTGCCCGTCGGAGCGTCCGGCTGGGCCGACTACGCTTCTCGGGTGGCACATCTACTCGGCGCAGAAAACCTCCGTCTCGAATTCCCGACCAAGGTCGTCCTCGACGGGGTGACCCTCGGCATCGACGAGGGCTCCCGCATCGGCGTCGTCGGCCGCAACGGCGACGGCAAGTCGACCCTCATGTCGGTGCTGGCCGGTCGGCTGCAGCCCGACGACGGTCGCGTGACGACGCGTCGCGGTCTCACCATCGGCATGCTCGACCAGCGCGACGTGCTGCCCACGGGCGCCACGGTCGGAAGTCTCATCGTGGGCGACCGCGACGAGCACGAATGGGCCGGCGACGCGCGCATCCGCGACGTCATCTCGGGTCTCGCCACCGACATCCCGTGGGAGGCCGCGGTCGAAGACCTCTCCGGTGGTCAGCGCCGCCGCGTGGCCCTGGCGACCCTGCTGGTCGGCGACTGGGACGTCCTCTTCCTCGACGAGCCCACCAACCACCTCGACGTCGAGGGCGTCGCCTGGCTGGCGCAGCACCTCAAGCGCCGCTGGTCGGCCAACTCGGGCGCGCTCGTCGTCGTGACCCACGACCGGTGGTTCCTCGACGAGGTCTCGACCGACACCTGGGAGGTGCACGACGGCATCGTCGAGCCCTTCGAGGGCGGCTACGCGGCCTACGTGCTGCAGCGAGTCGAGCGCGACCGCATGGCCTCGGCGTCCGAGTCGAAGCGCCAGAACCTGATGCGCAAAGAGCTCGCCTGGCTGCGCCGCGGCGCCCCGGCCCGGTCGACCAAGCCCAAGTTCCGCATCGACGCCGCCAACGAGCTGATCGCCGACGAGCCGCCCGTGCGCGACGCCGTGCAGCTGTCGCAGATGGCGACCGCGCGGCTCGGCAAAGACGTCGTCGACCTCGTCGAGGTCGGCGTCTCGTTCGGCGACAAGCGGGTGCTGCAGGGCGTCGAGTGGCGCATCGCCCCCGGCGAGCGCACCGGCGTGCTCGGGGTCAACGGCGCCGGCAAGTCGACGCTGCTCAAGGTCGTCACCGGCGTCATCGCCCCCACCGAGGGTCGGGTCAAGCAGGGCAAGACCGTCAAGTTCGCGATCCTCGACCAGCAGCTCGCCGATCTGCACGAGGTCGCCCACGAGCGCGTGAACGACGTCATCGGCCGGCAGCGCACCTCGTACGTCACCGCCGGCAAGGAGATGACGCCGGGTCAGCTGCTCGAGCGCCTCGGCTTCACGAGCGCTCAGCTGCAGACCCCGATCAAAGACCTGTCGGGCGGTCAGAAGCGCCGCCTGCAGTTCCTGCTCATCCTGCTGAACGAGCCGAACGTGCTCATCCTCGACGAGCCCACAAACGACCTCGACACCGACATGCTCGCCGCGATGGAGGACCTCCTCGACGGCTGGCCGGGCACCCTGCTGGTCGTATCGCACGACCGGTACCTGCTCGAGCGGGTCACCGATCAGCAGTACGCGGTGCTCGACGGGCGCTTCCGGCACCTGCCGGGCGGCGTCGACCAGTACCTGCAGCTGCGCAAGCAGGCGACGGACAGCCAAGGAGGCGCGACCGACCGACCGACGGCCGTCCAGGGGGCCTCGGCATCCGTCGCAGCCTCCGCCGCCGCCTCGGGTCTCTCGGGCGCCGAGAAGCGCAACGCCGAGAAGGAGCTCGGGTCGATCGACCGCAAGATGGCGAAGGCCGCGACCGAGCGCGAGTCGCTGCTCGCGCAGTTCTCGACGTTCGACCAGTCCGACTTCGACGGCCTGGCGGCGCTGCAGGCCAAGCTCACGGCGCTCGACCACAAGACGGCCGAGCTCGAGGTGCGCTGGCTCGAGCTGAGCGAGCTGCTGGCCTGAGGGGCTGGCCCTCGGGCCCGGGCCTGGGGCCTGGCCCTCGGGAAGCCCGGTCGATGAGTCATGACACGCCGCGCCTCCTCGGCTCCTGACGGCGTGTCATGACCCCTCGACGGGCGGCTACCCGCCCAGGGTCAGACTGAGGGTGCGCAGCAGGTCGGTGAGGCGGCTGCGGTCGTCGGCGTCGAGGTCGCTCAGCAGGGCGTCCTCCTCGGCGAGGAGGCGTTCGATCGCGGCGTCGACCGCCCTGCGGCCGGCGGTGGTCATCGTGACGAGGATGCCGCGGCCGTCGTTCGGGTCCGTGCGGCGTTCGACGAGACCGCGGTCGACCAGCCGGTGGATGCGGTTCGTCATCGCACCGCTCGAGACGAGCGTCTGCTGGAGGAGGGTCTTCGGGCTCAGCTGGTACGGGGCCCCGGCGCGGCGGAGGGCCGAGAGCACGTCGAACTCCCACGACTCGAGGTCGCTGGCCTGGAAGGCCTCGCGGCGGGCGCGGTCGAGGTGCTTCGAGAGGCGGGCGACGCGCGAGAGCACGTGGAGCGGCGCGAAGTCGAGGTCGGGTCGCTCGTGGCGCCACGCCTCGACGATCCGGTCGACCTCGTCATGCTCGGGCATCCGACCATTATGTCGACCGGTGCCGTGCGCGCCGTCTGGCAGAATGAGCGGGCGCATGAGCGCGGTCCGCCATGGTGTAACGGCAGCACGACAGCCTTTGGAGCTGTTAGGTCCAGGTTCGAATCCTGGTGGCGGAGCCAGGGGTGTTTCCGCGAACCAAGACTGACTAGTCTCTTTCCGTGCGCAGTCGCGCGCTCATCGGGGGGGATGACATGACGACCATCGAATTCGACGCCGATGCGGCTGAGCGCTTGGCGAAGGCCGCCGACGGAGCAGCCGACACGCTGCGGGGGCAGGCAGGCTCTCGACGTACGGCTGCGGACGAGGCCGCCGAAGACTTCACGGGCGCGTACGCGGCACGATTCACCGAGTCGGCGATCGCCGAGGCGGCGGACCGGCCCAAGGCGGCGACGGCGCTCGAAGATCTCGCATCGCAGGTCCGCGCCGTGGCGGAGCAGGCGGCCGCAGAGAAGAAGCGACTGGCCGATCTCGACGCGTGGCAGCAGCGGGAGGACACCCGGATCGCCGAGGCCAAGGCCGCCGCCGAGTCCGACGAGCTGGTCGTGCCCTGGCTGCTGACGCCGGGGTCCGGAGCCCCGGCGTTGTTCGATCCGAAACCGTCCGAGGTGGCCATCAAGCCCGTGCCGATCGAGGCGACCTTCTCGGCGCAGGGGCGTCCGCGCACCGGTCTCGGGACGGGCGACGGTCGCAGCTCGGCCGATCCTTCGGCCCTCCACGGCTTCGCCACGACGACCCGCGGCCTCGACACCGCCGCGTCCGACTCGGTCACGGGTGTCGAGAACGCCTGGGTGGCCTTCGTCAGCGCCTGCGCCTGGGCCGAGACCGGAACGGTCACCGTCTTCGACGGGATCCGCCGACTGCTCGAAGAGAACGCGGCCGATGCCGCCTGGCTCGACAGCATCGCCGACGCGTTCGAGCGGGCCGGCGGAACGGGCGAGCTCTCGGACGCGACGCTCGACCTCGCGGTGGCGGACGCCGTGCCGGCACCGTTCACCAAGCTGTTCGACGACTCGCTGACGCCGTCCGAGGTCGCGGAGCTCTGGGCCACGATGGGTTACACGGCCGCCGACCGGCGCGAGCTGGCGGCACTCCCGACCTCGGCCCTCAGCGAGCTCGGCAACCTCGAGGGCATCCCCTACTGGGTGAGGAGCACCGCCAACGTCGCGGTCCTCGACCAGCGCATCGCCGAGGCGAACGACTTCTTCGACAACATGGGTCTGCCCGCCTACCAGAACGCCCCCGACCGAGCCCAGAACGCCCGCAACATCATCGCCCTCGAGAACATCAAGGCGTCTCTGGTGCAGGGTGAGGAGCTCGGGGCACGGACCCTCATCTCGCTCACCTCCGACGAGCCTCCTCTAGCCGCCGTCGCCATCGGAGATCTCGACACCGCCACGAACGTCACGTGGGCGGTTCCCGGCATGGGGTCGAGCACTCGAAAGATGACCGACTGGACCGATGCCTCACAGAGCGTCTACGACGAGCAGGGCCGCGTCCACGGCGACGAGGACCGCGCCGTGATCGCCTGGATGGGCTACGACTCTCCTCCGCAGCCCGGTGTGTTCGACTGGGACATCGGCGTCCTCGGCACTGATGCGGCCCGAGACGGGGGCGACAGGCTGGCCGCGTCCATCGAGGGCATGGACGCGGCTCGAGGGGACGACGGACCGAACACGAACGTGCTGGCGCACTCGTACGGCACGACGACCGCCGCCTTCGCGCTGACGAAGCAGGGCGTCGAAGTCGACACCTTCACCACGATCGCCTCGGCGGGACTGCCCGATGCCGTCGACACCGCCGAGAAGATCAACGCCGGCGAGGTCTTCGCCGGCCAGGCGGAGAACGCCACACCCTTCATCGGCGGTGCCGGCGACCAGTGGGCGCAGTTCGGTCGTGACCACAGCTACGATCACCACCAGGATCCGACGGACGCGGACTTCGGTGCGACGACGTTCAGCGCCGACGGTTCGGGCCCTCTCGTCGCCGTCGACAATCACGCTGTCCACACGGACGGCGACACGGGTTATCTCGACAAGGGGACAGAATCCCTCCGAAACGTGGCCTACGCCACCACGGGTCAAGGCGACAGGGTCACCGGGTGACCCGCGCTCGCGAACCGAGAACCGTGACGTCGGCCCAGACGCCGACGGCCACCGAGAAGAGAGGGCACCGCGTCATGCCGGACCCCGCACGAAGAAGCCGTCGGGCCTTGGGCTCGTCGATCGTCCTCACGACGATGCTCCTGGTCTCAGGATGCGCAGCCGCAGATACAGGAGGAACGATCATGGATACGGACCAGGCGAAGGAGGCGGTGGTCACCGTCGTCGACGACACGACCGTGGCGATCGGGGGCGAGTGGGAGGTCTACAGCGGCCCCGCCGTGCGGGCGTGCACGCAGGAGTCCGGGGGAGACGGCGCCGCGTACTCGTACATCACGACGCAGGCCGCCGCTCCGGGTGATCCGACCGCGCACATCGACGCCGTCGAGAAGCTCTGGAACGACCAGGGCATCACGACCGAGCGCTATCAGAGCGGCGGCGACGATCCCATCCTCGGTATCCGGGGTTCCGGCGGTCCGACGACGTCCATCGACTTCCTCGCCGACGAGCGCGGCTACAGCGTCGACGCCCTGTCCCCCTGCGCAGACGGCGACCCGGTCGAGCTCAAGGAGCAGGGCGAGTAGCCGCGCGCACCGGGTCCATCCGAGACGAGATCATGCACCAGCGTCATCCGAGTCGACGACACCCGTGGTCGTCGATCCCTGCAGCCCTGATCATGACGGCGACGCTCTCGCTCGCCGGCTGCAGCGCTGACGAAGGGAGGAACATGGTGCCGCAGGACGTGGACGACGCAAGGGGAGCGGTCGTCGCGTTCGTCGACGAGTCGAGTTCGGCGCTCGGCGGCGAGTGGCGTGTCTCGAGCGGCCCCGCCGTCGAGAGCTGCGACCGGGACGGCGGCGGCGCGGGCGCGGCGTACGGGTACCTGGTCGCCATCGACCAGCCCGGCGGCGACCCCGAGCAGGACATCTCCTCCCTCGAGAGGCTGTGGACCGAGAGAGGTCTGACGACGGAGCGGTATCAGAGCGGGGGATCGGACCCCGTCCCGGGCATCCGCGGCTCAGGTGGGTCGGTCGCGACCGTCGACTTCCTGGCCGATCCGCGGCGGTACAGCATCGACAGCCTCTCGAGCTGCGTCGATGGGGACGCCGACGAGATGCAGCGCGACGGTGAATGAGCTGCTCGGCCGTCGACGACGTGTCCAGCCTCGGCTGATGCGTGTCCGTCCCGCCGGCACCGCGACCACGGTCATCCTGATCGGGGCTGGTGTTCTGACCGGTTGCTCCGCCCCTGGTGAGGCGACGTTCGCGACAGGCGATGCGAAGCGCGCCGTCGTCACCGTCGTCGACGACACCACCGCGGCGATCGGCGGCGAGTGGGACATCTACAGCGGCCCCGCCGTCGAGGGCTGCACGATATCTGACGGTCGCGACGGCGCCGCATACTCGTACATCACGACGCTCCGGCCCGGCGGTTCGGATCCCGAGGCCGATGTGGTCGCCGTGGAGCGCCTCTGGAGAGATCGGGGCCTGACGACGGAGCGCTACGAGAGCGGTGGGAGCGACCCCATCCTCGGGGTACGCGGTGTCGGGTCTGCAGCCGACTCGCTCGACTTCCTCGCCGACGTCCGCATGTACAGCCTCAGCGGGTTGTCGGCCTGCGCCGAGGGCGACGCCGTGCAGATGCAGAACGACGGCGAGTAGCCGCGCGCACCGGGCACCGACGGTCTCCCGTCGATAGCCTGCGATCTCACCCGCCGGTCGTGCCGGCACCGCCCCCGACGACGAGGACCCCGCGATGTCGACCACCAGCACCCTCCCGCCCCTCGCCCGTGCCGCCCTGCTCGGCCTCCTCAGCGGCTCCCGTTCGGCGACCCCGCTCGCCGTGCTCGCCCTGAACCAGGGAGCCGAGGAGGCACGGGGCGCCTGGCAGAGCTGGCGCCTGTTCCGATCGTGGCCGGGTCGCGCGGCGCTCATCGCGGCGGGCGCCGGCGAGCTGGTCGGCGACAAGCTCCCCGCCACACCGAGCCGCGTCGCGCCGGGGCCGCTCTTCGGGCGGGCCGTCGCCGGGGCGGTGGTCGGACTCGCCGTCGCCGATCCCGATCACGGCGGGCCTCGCCTCGCGGGCGCGGTCGTCGGCGCCGTCGGGGCGCTCGCAGGGAGCTGGCTGTTCTACCTCGCCCGCAAGAGCGTCGTCGATCGGACGGGACTGCCCGACCTGGTCGTCGCGCTCGCCGAAGACGCCGTGACGGTCTCCAGCGCCTTCTCCGTGGTGCGCTCCCGCTGAGTCCTCCCCAGGGCCGATCATCCGCTTCGCCGCACCGATCCCGCCTGCCCTTTCGCGCCTCCTCGGTCACCCGTGGGAGGATCGCCGCAGATCACGCACCACCTCACCAAGGAGCACCATGTCTGAACGCAGTCTCGCCGTCGTCGTCCTCGCAGCAGGGCAGGGCACGCGCATGAAGTCGTCGACGCCCAAGGTGCTCCACCGCCTGGCGGGCATGCCGCTCATCCAGCACGTGCTCGAGTCGGCCGGCGCGTTGAACCCCGAGCACCTCGTCGCGGTCGTGCGGCACGAGCGCGACGTCGTCGTCGCGAGCGTGCTCGACACCTCGCCCGCGGCCCTCATCGTCGATCAAGACGACGTCCCCGGCACCGGGCGGGCGGTCGAGCAGGCAGTCGAGGCCCTGCCGGCCGAGTTCGACGGCGACGTCGTGGTGGTCAGCGCCGATGTGCCGTTCCTCGACCACGCGACCCTCGAGGCGCTGCTCGACCAGCACCGCGAGGCGTCCGCGTCGGCGACGCTGCTGTCGGCCGTGCTGCCCGACGCCACGGGCTACGGGCGCGTCGTCCGCCGCGCCTCCGGCGACGTCGACCGCATCGTCGAGCACAAAGACGCCACGGCCGACGAGCGGGACGTGCGCGAGATCAACTCGGGCACCTATGTCTTCACCGTCTCGGCGCTGCGCACCCACCTGCCCCGCATCGGATCGGCGAACGCCCAGAACGAGAAGTACGTGACCGACATGGTCGGTCTGCTGACGGCCGCCGGCGAGATCGTCGCCGCTCGCGCAGTCGACGAGACCTGGCGTCTCGAGGGCATCAACGACCGCGTGCAGCTCGCCGCGGCGGCCCGTCGCCTGAACGACCGCATCGTCGAGCACTGGCAGCGTGAAGGCGTCTCGATCGTCGACCCGCAGACCACCTGGATCGACCGCGACGTCTCGCTGAGCCCCGACGTCGAGCTGCTGCCCGGCACCCAGCTGCGTGGCGCGACGTACATCGCGGCCGGCGCCGTCGTGGGCCCCGACACCACGCTCGTCGACACCGAGGTGGGCGAGGGTGCGATCGTGAAGCGCACCGACGCGACCCTCGCCGTGATCGGCGCCCGCGCCTCCGTCGGTCCGTTCGCGTATCTGCGACCTGGCAGCGTGCTCGGAGCCGGCGGCAAGATCGGCACCTTCGTCGAGACCAAGAACGTCGAGATCGGCGAGGGCTCGAAGGTGCCGCACCTCAGCTACATCGGCGATACCGAGGTCGGCCGCGACTCGAACATCGGGGCCGGCACGATCACGGCCAACTACGACGGCGTGAACAAGCACCGCACCCAGGTGGGGTCCCATGTGCGGACCGGGTCGCACAACGTGTTCGTCGCCCCCGTTAGGATTGGCGACGGAGCGTACTCAGGTGCGGGAACGGTCGTCCGCAAAGACGTACCGGCAGGTGCCCTGGCGCTGAGCATCGCTCCACAGCGCAATGCGAGCGGATGGGTCGAGGCGAACCGCCCCGGCTCGGCGGCTGCCGAGGCCGCCGCTCGCGCCGAACGAACGACCGACTGAACCCCGGTCGGGTTGGCCCCTCGGGGCCGGAGAGCGAGTGACGTGTCCGGAATCAAGATCACCGGCGAGAATCGACTCGTTCTGATCTCGGGGCGTGCGCACCCCGCACTCGCCGATCAGATCGCGTCCGAGCTGGGCTCCGAGTTGATCCCGACCGACGCCCGCACCTTCGCCAACGGCGAGCTGTACGCGCGGTTCGACGAGAGCGTTCGCGGCTCCGACGCGTTCGTGATCCAGTCGCACTCGGCGCCGATCAACGAGTGGCTGATGGAACAGCTGATCATGGTCGACGCCCTCAAGCGGGCCTCGGCGAAGCGCATCACCGTGGTGGCGCCGTTCTACCCGTACGCGCGCCAAGACAAGAAGGGCCGCGGGCGCGAGCCGATCTCGGCCCGCCTCGTCGCCGACCTCTTCAAGGCCGCCGGTGCGCACCGCATCATGAGCGTCGACCTGCACGCCCCGCAGATCCAGGGCTTCTTCGACGGCCCCGTCGACCACCTCTTCGCCATGCCGGTGCTGCTCGAGCACTTCCGCGCCAAGCTCGACAACACGACGCTGACCGTCGTCTCGCCCGACATGGGTCGCGTGCGCGTCGCCGACATCTGGAGCGAGAAGCTCGACGCCCCGCTGGCCATCATCCACAAGCGCCGCGACCCGCTCGTGCCGAACCAGGTCACCGTGCACGAGATCGTCGGCGAGGTGGCCGGCCGCGTCTGCCTGCTCGTCGACGACCTGATCGACACGGGCCGCACGATCGTGAAGGCCGCCGAGGCTCTCAAGGCCGCTGGTGCCATCGGCGTCGTCGTCGCCGCGACGCACGCCGTGTTCAGCGACCCGGCACCCGAGATCCTCAACAGCGAGTTCATCGACTCCGTCGTCGTCACCGACACCCTGCCGCTCACCGAGCACCAGAAGTTCGACAAGCTCGAGATCCTCCCGATCGCGCCCTTGATCGCCCGGGCGATCCACGAGGTCTTCGACAACGGCTCCGTGACGAGCATGTTCGACGGCGCGGCTTAGGCTCCGACCGTCCGCCTGAGGGGGCGCCCGACCACCGGATCCGGTGGAGGGCGCCCTCTTCTGCGTACCCTCCGAGTCGGCGACGCATCGTGACAGGATGTGGCCATGCCTGTCGTCGAATCCCGTGTGGTCGTCCCGGTGAGCCCCGAGGTCGCCTTCGCGGTGTCGCAGACGCAGGGTGAGGCACGGAAGCGCTGGGATCCGTTCATCCGCCACCAGCACCTCCTCGGCGGCGCGACCGGGCCCGCCAAGGGCGTGCGCACGCTCACGGTGCAGCGGTTCGGGTTCCGGATGGAGAGCGAGTACGTCTCGTACGCGCCGCCCACCAACGTCGGGATGAAGATGACGAAGGGCTCGTGGTTCTTCGAGCGCATGGGCGGCGGGTGGCGGTTCAGCCCGGTCGAGAGCGACCCCGGCAGCACGCTCGCGGTCTGGCGCTACAACTTCACCTGCCGGCCGAAGTGGCTCGCGCCGCTGGCCGAGCGCGTCGGCGCCGTCATCCTGCAGCGGGACATCGATCGACGCATCGAGGGGTTCGCCCGCGGCTGCGCAGACCCGCTGGTCCTCGCAGCAGCCGTCCCCGCACGCCCCTGACCTGCGGTCGCGCCTGCTCCCTCCTCCATGCCGGCTCGCGTCGGCAACTCAGGCGCAGCGCGGTGTCTCCGTGCAGAACGCCCAGAGCAGCCCCGCTGCGCCTGAGTTGCCGACCGGTGCGCGGCAGAGAATCCTGGTGGCTGCCCGCGTGCGTCAGAACCGGCTTCCACTGATCGCCCGGCCCGCTCTCGCGTCGGCAACTCAGGCGCAGCGCGGTGTCTCCGTGCAGAACGCCCAGAGCAGCCCCGCTGCGCCTGAGTTGCCGACGGGCCGGCGGCCCCGCCGACGCACAGACCCGGCGGAGGTTGAGCCGGCCCCCGCTACTGGATCCGTCCGCCCCAGCGACGCGAACGGGCGTGTCCGTCCGACCGGCCCGCCGAAGCAGTCCGGTCGCGACGAACACGCCCGTCAGGCCCGATCCCCGAGCACCCGGATCACGCCATGATCACCGGAGAGGTCAGTGGGTCGACGGCTCCGTCTCGATCTCCGACCGGTCGCCCGACCACAGCGTGTGGAACACGCCCTCCTCGTCGACCCGCTTGTAGGTGTGGGCGCCGAAGAAGTCGCGCTGCCCCTGGATGAGCGACGCCGGCAGTCGGGTGGACGCGAGCGAGTCGTAGTACGACAGCGCCGAGGCGAACCCGGGCACGGGGATGCCCGAGAGGGCGGCCTTCGCGACGATGCGGCGCCAGGCGTCCTCCCCGTCGCGGACGGCGGCGGCGAAGTAGTCGTCCTCGAGGAGGGTCGCGATGGTGGCGTCCTTCTCGTAGGCGTCGACGATGCGGTTCAGGAACTGCGCGCGGATGATGCAGCCGCCGCGCCAGATCTTGGCGATGGCGCCCTTGTCGATGTCCCAGCCGTATTCGAGGGCGCCGGCGATGATGGCGTCGAACCCCTGGGCGTAGGCCACGATCTTCGACGCGTAGAGCGCCTTCTGCACGTCGTCCTCGAAGCCGTCGCCGGCTTCCTGCACCTCGGGCCGGCCCTGCAGGGTCGCCTGCACGGCGGCGCGCTGGTCGGGCTTCGACGACACGGCGCGCGCGAAGACGGCTTCGGCGATGCCGCCGACGGGCACGCCGAGTCCGACGCTGTTCTGCACAGTCCAGACGCCGGTGCCCTTCGACCCGGCGGCGTCGACGATCTGGTCGACGAGCGGCCCGCCCGTCTTGGCGTCGACCTGGCGCAGCACCTCGGCGGTGATCTCGATCAGGTACGACTCGAGCTCCCCCTTGTTCCACTCGTCGAAGACGGCGGCGATGGCGGCGGGCTCGTGTCCGCCCACGCGGCGCAGCAGGTCGTACGACTCGGCGATGAGCTGCATGTCGGCGTACTCGATGCCGTTGTGGATCATCTTGACGAAGTGTCCGGCGCCGTCCGACCCGACGTGCGTGACGCACGGCTCGCCCTCGGCGACGGCGGCGATCGACGAGAGGATCGGGCCGAGGGTCGCGTACGCCTCCTTCGATCCGCCGGGCATGATCGACGGCCCCTTGAGCGCGCCTTCCTCGCCGCCCGAGATCCCGGCGCCGACGAAGTTCAGGCCGCGGTCGCGCAGTGCGGACTCCCGGCGGCGGGTGTCGAGGAAGTTCGCGTTCCCGCCGTCGACGATGATGTCGCCCTCCTCGAACAGGTCGGCGAGCTGGTCGATGACGGCGTCGGTGCCGCGTCCGGCCTGGACCATGATGATCGCGGTGCGCGGCTTCTGCAGCGAGGCGGCGAACTCCTCGATGGTCTTCGACGCGATGAACCCGGCGTCGCCGTGCTCGCTCATCAGCGTGTCGGTGCGTTCGGGGGAGCGGTTGTACACGGCGACGGTGTTGCCCTCGCGGCTCGCGAGGTTGCGGGCGAGGTTCGAGCCCATCACGGCGAGCCCGACGACTCCGATGTTCGCCTGCGGGGTGGTCGACGTTTCTGTTCCCTGTTCGGTCACGGTGACTTCCTCTCGATGGGGTGGGTAGCCGCAGACTATGCCCCCGTCCCGAGCGTGTGACGGGTACTGTCCGTACCCTTCCCGGCAGTCGCGTCCCGGCCCTCCGACAGGTTCCCGAGCGTCGCCGCGGCACAGCCCGGGGGCCACGAGCCGAGGAGGCGCGGGTTGGCGACACGCCCGGGCCCCGTGTAACCTCGGAAGCTGAACTTCGGCGAGGGATGCGCATGCATCCGTTATCGACGCGGTAGGCAGGCGCTCAGTCTCGGACGAGCGGGTCCTTCGGGGCCCGTCACCTCACGGCTGCGGGGTCTTTCCTCACGCGATACGCGTTCGAGTTGAAACCGACCACACATCCGGTCCGCCCCCGCGGCGGCCTCAGAAGGAGACACACATGGCTGACGCCAACAACCTGTCCGCTCTCGTCCGCACCAGCTTCGGCAAGGGCGCGGCTCGCAAGATCCGTGCGAACGACCAGATCCCCGCGGTCATCTACGGTCACGGCACCGACCCCCAGCACGTCACCCTCCCCGGTCACGAGACCATGCTGATCACGCGTCGTGCGAACGCCGTCATCACGCTCGACATCGAGGGCACCGAGCAGCTCGCCCTCGTCAAGGACATCCAGCGCGACCCGGTCAAGCAGACCATCGAGCACATCGACCTCATCGTCGTGCGTCGCGGCGAGAAGGTCACCGTCGAGGTGCCCGTGCACGTCGAGGGCGAGTCGTACCCCGGCACCATCCACGTGCTCGAGCTCAACGCCGTCGAGCTCGAGGTCGAGGCCACGCACATCCCGCAGAACGTCGTCGTGTCGATCGAGGGCCTCGAAGAGGGTGCGCAGATCACCGCGGCCGACCTGAAGCTGCCCTCGGGCGCGAACCTGGTCAGCGAGCCCGAGACCCTCGTGCTCGCCATCTCGGTGCCCCAGCTCGACCTCACGACCGACGCGGTCTCCGACGAGGACGGTGAGGCCGCCCCCGCCGAGGGCGACGTCGACTCGATCGAAGACGAAGAGCGCTCCGAGTAACACCCCCTGCCGGCGCAGAACCACTGAAGAGACGATCGACGGACGATGGCATCAGACGATCAGTGGCTCGTGGTCGGGCTCGGGAACCCCGGGCCCGGCTACGCCGGCAACAGGCACAACGTCGGGCAGATGGTGCTGGCCGAGCTGGCCCACCGTCTGTCCGTCGGCTTCAAGCGCCACCGCACCAATGCGACCGTCGCCGAGGGTCGTCTCGTGCCGGGCGGGCCGCGCTTCGTGCTGGCCAAGCCCGACACGTTCATGAACGTCTCGGGCGGCCCCGTGCAGGCGCTGCTCCGGTTCTACGACCTCGACGTGTCGCGGTTGATCGTCGTTCACGACGAGCTCGACATCGACTTCGACACCCTCAAGCTGAAGCACGGCGGTGGTCACGGCGGGCACAACGGTCTGCGCGACATCATCGCGGCGACCGGCTCGAACGAGTTCACCCGGGTGCGGGTCGGCATCGGCCGCCCGCCCGGGCGGCAACCCGCCGCCGACTTCGTCCTGAAAGACTTCGCGGCCTCCGAGCGTCAGAACCTCCCGATCCTCCTCGCCGACGCCGCCGACGCGGTCGAGATGATCGCGGCCGACGGGCTCATCGCGGCGCAGCTCAAGTTCCATACCGCGAGAGACTGACGCTCGCGTCCCGCTCCAGGTCGGCACGGGTACCATCTATCGCGTGATACTCGCGGGCTTGATTCCGGCGCTTTCGCGCGCCTCCACCTTTTCGGCTGCCCTCGACCGGCACGGCAAGAGCACGGACTTCTCCGTCGTCGACGGGTTGCGCGTCCCTCTGCTGGCGGGTCTGCTCTCGCGGCGCGAGGGCCCTCAGGCTCTGCTCGTCGTCACGGCGACGGGGCGTGAATCCGAGGCCGTCCGGGGGTCGCTGACGAGCTTCCTGCCCGAGGCCGAGATCATCGAGTTCCCCGCGTGGGAGACCCTTCCGCATGAGCGGCTCAGCCCGAGCGCCGAGACGGTCGGGAAGCGCATCCACGCTCTGCGGCGACTCGCCGCGTGGTCCGAGCAGGCGGCTTCCCAGCCTGAGGCGACGAAGCCGATCGTCGTCGTGGCCGGTGTGCGGGCGGCCCTGCAGCCCCTGGCCGACAATCTCGCGTCGATCGAGCCGGTGGTGCTCACCGTCGGCGATCGCGGGCACGACCTGTCGGCCATCGCCCTGCGACTCGTCGACCTCGCCTACGCGCGGGTCGACATGGTCACCCGGCGGGGCGAGTTCGCGGTGCGCGGCGGCATCCTCGACGTGTTCCCGCCGACGGCCGAGCACCCCGTCCGTGTCGACTTCTTCGGCGACGAGGTCGACCAGGTGCGGCGCTTCTCCGTCGCCGACCAGCGGAGCCTCGACGGCGAGGTCACGACGGTCGACCTCCCGCCGAGCCGCGAGATGCTCCTCACCGAGCAGGTGCGTCAGCGTGCCCGCGAGATGCAGCACGAGTTCCCGAGTCTCGCGCAGATGCTGGCGAAGATCGGCGAGGGCATCCCCGTCGAGGGCATGGAGTCCCTCGCTCCGGCCCTCGTGCACGGTCTCGTGCCGCTGACCCACTACCTCCCGGAGGGGGCCGCCATCGCCGTGCTGTCTCCCGAGCGCGTCGTGTCGAGGGCCCGCAGCCTGGCCGAGACGAACCGCGAGTTCCTCTCGGCAGCATGGAGCGCCGCGACCGCCGGCGCCGAGGCACCGATCGACCTCGACGCGGGCGACTTCATCTCCCTGCGCGATCTCCGCGACTCCGCGGGCGACCGCACATGGTTCTCCCTGAGCACCTTCGACAGCGGCGAGGTCCTCACCGACGAGGAGGCGATCGCGTCGGCGGGCGACTACGTCCGTCTGGCGGCAGACGCCGTGCCGAGCTTCAGCGGTCATGCCGAGGGCGCCCTCGACCATGTCGTGTCGCGCCTCAAAGACGGCTGGAGCATCGTCGTGACCTCGCGCGGCGTGGGCCTCGTCGAGCGGGCGCGCGACGTGCTCGCCGAGCGCGGGGTCGCCGCGCGGCTGCACGAGTCGCTGCCCGAGTCGCTCGAGGCGGGGGTCGCGCACCTCGTCGCCGGCGGCGTCGAGGCCGGTTTCGAGATCCCCGACGCGAAGCTCGCCGTGCTGGGCGAGAGCGACTTCTACGGTCGATCGGCGAACTACGACTCGCGACAGGTGACGAAGCTCGCCAGTCGACGCAAGAACGTGGTCGATCCGCTGCAGCTCAAGCCCGGCGACGTCGTCGTGCACCAGACGCACGGCATCGGCAAGTTCATCGAGCTCACCAGCCGTGTCGTCAGCACCGGCGGCAAGAACGCCGTCAAGAACAGCCGCGAGTACCTCGTGCTCGAGTACGCGCCTTCGAAGCGCGGGTACCCCGGCGACAAGCTCTACGTGCCCACCGACCAGCTCGATCTGCTCAGCCGCTACGTCGGCGGCGAGGCGCCGTCGCTCAGCAAGATGGGCGGCAGCGACTGGGCCTCGGCCAAGAGCAAGGCGCGTCGCGCCGTCCGTGACATCGCCGTCGAGCTGGTCAAGCTGTACTCGGCGCGGATGGCCAGCAAGGGCCACTCGTTCCCGCCCGACACCCCGTGGCAGCGCGAGCTCGAAGAGGCCTTCCCGTTCGCGGAGACCGCCGACCAGCTGACGACCATCGACGAGATCAAGGCCGACATGGAGCGCCCGATCCCGATGGACCGCCTCCTCTCGGGCGACGTCGGCTACGGCAAGACCGAGGTCGCCGTGCGCGCCGCGTTCAAGGCGATCCAGGACGGCAAGCAGGTCGTCATGCTCGTGCCGACCACTCTGCTCGTCAAGCAGCACTTCGACACGTTCTCCGACCGCTTCGCCGGGTTCCCCGTGCACCTCCGCAGTCTCTCCAGGTTCCAGACCGCGAAGGAGTCCCGCGAGACGATCAAGGGCCTCGGCGACGGCACGGTCGACATGGTGATCGGCACGCATCGCCTCCTGAGCGAGGGCATCGCGTACAAAGACGTGGGTCTCGTGATCATCGACGAAGAGCAGCGTTTCGGCGTCGAGCACAAAGACGCCTTGAAGAAGCTCAAGACCAACGTCGACATCCTGGCGATGTCGGCCACGCCCATCCCGCGCTCGCTCGAGATGGCGGTCACGGGCATCCGCGAGATGTCCACCCTGACGACGCCTCCCGAAGACCGCCACCCCATCCTGACCTTCGTCGGTCCCGAGAGCGATCGGCAGAAGGCGGCGGCCATCCGGCGCGAGCTGCTGCGCGAGGGGCAGGTGTTCTTCGTGCACAACCGGGTGTCGAGCATCAACCGCGTCGCGGCGCAGATCGCCGAGCTGGTTCCGGAGGCGCGGGTGGCGGTCGCGCACGGACAGATGGCCGAGTCGTCGCTCGAGCAGGTCATGGTCGACTTCTGGGAGCGCAAGTTCGACGTGCTCGTCTCGACCACCATCATCGAGACCGGTCTCGACATCGCGAACGCGAACACGCTGATCATCGATCGCGCGGACAAGTACGGGCTCAGTCAGCTGCATCAGCTGCGCGGGCGCGTCGGCCGGGGCCGTGAGCGCGGGTACGCGTACTTCCTGTACGACGCCGAGCGACCGCTCAGCGAGACCGCTCAAGACCGCCTCGAGACGATCGCGGCGAACAACGAGCTGGGCGCGGGCATGCAGGTCGCGTTGAAAGACCTCGAGATCCGCGGCGCGGGCAACCTCCTCGGCGGTGAGCAGTCGGGGCACATCGCCGGGGTCGGCTTCGACCTGTACCTCCGCATGATCGGCGAGGCCGTGGGGGCGTTCCGCGGCGACGTGGCCGAGGGGCAGACCGAGCTGCGACTCGAGCTCCCCGTCGACGCGCACATCCCCGACGAGTACGTCGAGAGCGAGCGACTCCGTCTCGAGGCCTACCAGAAGCTGTCGACGGCCAGCTCGCCGACCTCGACCGACGATCAGATCGACTCGGTCCTCGACGAGCTCACCGACCGGTACGGCACGCCGCCGGCGTCGGTCCTCGCACTCATCGAGGTGTCGAGGCTGCGCCGTGCCGCGCAGAAGATCGGTCTCAGCGAGGTCGTCGTCATGGGCGCCAACCTCCGTGTCGCCGGTCTCGATCTGCCCGACAGCATGCAGGTGCGGTTGCAGCGCATGTACCCGGGCTCGCGCTGGTTCGGTCAGACGAAGTCGGTCAGCGTGCCGCTGCCCCGTCCTCACGGCGAGGCCCTGCCCGACGGCGAGCTGATCACCTGGGTCGAGCAGCTGATGACGGCGATCTTCGGTGCGGAGACGCCGCGTCCCGCCACGGACACCGCGGCGGCCGCCGGCTGACGACGCGACGGAGCAGGCCGAGGAGGCGCGGGTGACCCACGACGACACCACCGGGACCGAGATCGCCGAGCTGGTCCGCGTGGTCGCCGCCCTGCTGTCCGACGACGGCGGCTGCGACTGGAACCGCGGGCAGACGCACGGGAGTCTCGTGACCTACCTGGTCGAGGAGACCGCCGAGCTCGTCGAGGCGATCGAGGAGGGGACGACGGCTGATCGCCGGGAGGAGCTCGGCGACGTGCTGTACCAGGTCGTCCTGCACTCCGCTCTGGCTGAGCGTCAGGGGGCGTTCGACCTGGCCGACGTCGTGCGCGACGTCACGGCGAAGACCGTGCGTCGTCATCCGCACGTCTTCGGAGACGACGAGGCCCGCGACGTCGACGACATCGTCCGGCTCTGGTCCGCCGCGAAGGCGCGCGAGAAGTCCGAGCGGACGAGTGCCTTCGACGGCGTGCCCGGCGGTCTGCCGGCCTTGGCCCGGGCTCAGAAGATCGACGGCCGACGTCGGGCTGCGGGTCTGCCCGCCGACGAGCCGCCGAGGGCGTGCGAACCGGGGGAGGAGGCCGCCGGGTCCAGGTCGGACGGAGACTCGACCGGCAGGCCCCCGGTCGACGACCCGACCGAGGGCGTTGCGGTGGACGACGAGCTCCTGCTCGGTCGTGAACTGGCGCGGATGGTCGACGTCGCGACGAGTCGGGGCATCGACGCAGAACGCGCACTCCGACGTGCCGTACGAGAGCGTGAGGCACGGCTGCGAGCGGTCGAGACCGAGGGTAGGGCGCCCCACCAACCCGAATAGGCGGGGCGCCCTCACGTGAACCCCCCACGAGCGACCCCGATCGCGAAGAAGGAAGTCGTCTGGCTGGTGTGTCACGTCGTCGCTGCCGGCACGCCAGAGAGGGATCAGACTCCATGGGCCTTGCAGCGATAGAGATAATGTAGAGCATCGTGCAGTAAAATGTCAAGGGTCATCCGACGAAACACACGAACGCAGACCAGGCTGTCCGCTCGATGTCCTGCCATCGACCGACCGGTTGGTTCCTGTGCGGCGTCGGCACACGTCTGTTATGGTCGCCAGACGACGGTCGGGGCCGCGCAGGGCGTCCCGACCCGTCCGCACGAAGGAGTGGCATTCATGCCTCGCAAGCCCGATCCGACACGCAAGCCCGAGCTGCTCGGCCAGATCATCGACCACCTCCGGTCGCGGAGCATCGCGACCGTCTCGTTCCGCACCCTCGCCGAGGCTCTCGGTGTCAGCACCTACGTCTTCGTCTATCACTTCGGCAACCGTGCCGAGCTGATCGCCGAGATCGTCCGAGCGGTCGTCGGCCGCCACGATCACCTCCTCCCCGCCGACGCCGCGTCGCTCGACGCGGCCGCGTTCCGCGGGCACCTCGTCTCGTACTGGGACGAGGCGTCGAGCGAACGGGGTCTCGACCTCCAGCGTCTCGAGATGGAGTCGGCGCTGCTCGAGGTCGTCGCCGGCGACGAGCCGGGTGTCGCTCGGCAGGCGGGCGCCCGTTGGCGCGAGGCCGTGTCGACGTGGCTCGTCGCCCAGGGCACCTCGTCGGAAGACGCCACCGTGCAGGCGCGGGCCTTCGTCGCCGAGGTCGAGGGGCTGCTCTACGACGCCGTCGTCGCCGGTGGCGCCGACGAGCCCGGTGCGGTGTTCGTGCACCGGGTCGACGCGCTCGTCGAGAGTGCCGGGGCGGCGTCCCGCGGCTGACCCGCCGCTCGGCGGGTCGTCTCCGAGCAGGTGTCGCGACGCCGTCAGACGAAGAACGGGCCAGGTGCTCAGCACCTGGCCCGTTCGGGCGCCCTCACCGCAGGGAAGGTAGGGCGCCGTGACCCGGCGGCATGCAACCCGATTCACGCCGCTTGGTGCTCATACTGTACGTGGAATCTCACATGGAGCGCAAGTCGGGTCGGGGCGGGCTCGTCGCGCCCTCGGCTCTGAGAAGATGTCCCCATGCCGTCACACGTGAGCCCGCCCCGCGGGATGAGAGACTTCCTCCCCGCCGAGAAGCGTCGCCGGGAGCGCGTGCTCAGCACCATCCGCGACGTATACCGCTCGTACGGCTTCGACGAGATCGAGACGCCCGTGGTCGAGTCGACCGACTTCCTCTACTCGGGTCTCGGCGGCGACAACGAGAAGCAGGTCTTCGCCGTGCTGAAGCGCGGTCTCGACGTCGACGACCTCAAGTCGGCCGACTCCGCGCTGGCGCTCGCCGACCTGGGGCTCCGATTCGACCTCACCGTGCCGCTGGCCCGGTTCTACGCTTCGCACCGCGCCGAGCTGCCGGCGGTCTTCCGATCCGTGCAGGTGGCGCCCGTCTGGCGGGCCGAACGTCCGCAGAAGGGTCGCTACCGGCAGTTCGTCCAGTGCGACATCGACATCCTCGGCGAGGCCGGCCCGCTCGCCGAGATCGAGCTCATCTCGGCGACCACGGCCGTCCTCTCGGCGCTCGGCCTCGAGGGCACGTCGATCCGCATCAACGACCGCCGGGTGCTGCTCGGGGTCCTCTCGCACTGGGGTGCGCCCGCCCACCTCACGGAGCAGGCGCTGATCGAGCTCGACAAGCTCGACAAGATCGGCGTCGAGGGCGTCGTCGCGCGTCTCCACGAGATCGGGGTCGAGCACGGCGGGCTGGAGGATGCGCTGCGCGAGCTCTCGACGGCCGACTGGTCGACGATCACCGGCACCGAGCCTCCTGCCTGGCTCGACGTCGCCGCCGCCGCCGATCTGGTGGCGCTCCGCGAGGCCCTCCCCGGCGCGCGTCTCGTCTTCGACCCGACGCTCGTGCGCGGCATGGGCTATTACACGGGCACCATCTTCGAGGTCGCGCACCCCGAGTTCGGCTACTCGCTCGGTGGCGGCGGCCGCTACGACGGCATGATCGGGCGGTTCCTCGGCGCGGACGTCCCCGCCGCCGGCTTCTCGTTGGGGTTCGAGCGCATCGTCGACCTCGTCGACCAGGGCGACCCCGATCACGACGGTCTCGCCCTCGTGCACGACGCGGGCGTGCCCGCGGCCGAGCTCACGGCCCTGCGGGCGGCGCTGCTCGAACGGGGGGAGGCGCGGGTCCGCCTCGATCGGCGCGTCAAGAACCTCACGCGCCAGCTCGACACCCTCGCCGAGTCCGGCTACACGCGCTTCGCCGTCGTGCGGGGCGGAGAAGGCGTCGACGACCTGCAGATCAAGACGCTCGGCTGACAGCGGGCCGTCCGCTGCGGCGCGGTGCCTCGCTAGGATTGGCGCGGACCTCGGTCCTGCGAACACAACGACTACTAAGGAGTTCTCCGTGGCAGCAATCGACGCCGTAGGCGCCCGCGAAATCCTCGACTCGCGGGGCAACCCGACCGTCGAGGTCGAGGTCCTGCTCGACGATGGGACGGTCTCTCGGGCCGCCGTCCCCTCGGGCGCATCGACCGGGGCCTTCGAGGCCTACGAACTGCGCGACGGTGACGCGAGCCGTTACCTCGGCAAGGGCGTGCTCAAGGCCGTCTCGGCGGTCATCGACGAGATCGGCCCGGCCGTCGAGGGCTTCGACGCCACCGACCAGCGCCTGATCGACGCGGCGATGATCGAGCTCGACGGCACCGACAACAAGAAGCGCCTCGGCGCGAACGCCATCCTCGGCGTCTCGCTGGCAGTGGCCCGTGCGGCCGCCGACTCGGCCGATCTGCCGCTCTTCCGCTACCTCGGCGGGCCGAACGCGCACACGCTCCCCGTGCCGATGCTCAACGTCATCAACGGCGGTTCGCACGCCGACAGCAACGTCGACATCCAGGAGTTCATGATCCTGCCGATAGGCGCTTCGACCTTCGCCGAGGCGCTCCGATGGGGCGCCGAGACGTACCACGCCCTCAAGAGCGAGCTCAAGGCCAAGGGCCTCTCGACCGGTCTCGGCGACGAGGGCGGCTTCGCGCCGAACCTCGACAGCAACCGGGCCGCGCTCGACCTGCTCGTCGACGCGATCACCAAGGCCGGCTTCACGCCCGGTGAGGACATCGCGCTCGGTCTCGACGTCGCCTCGAGCGAGTTCTACGCCGACGGCTCGTACACCTTCGAGGGCGAGAAACGCGACTCCGCGTTCCTCTCCGGCTACTACGCCGACCTGGTCGCCTCGTACCCGCTCGTCACCATCGAGGACCCCCTCGACGAAGACGACTGGGAGGGCTGGGCGCACCTCACGAGCGAGATCGGCTCGAAGACGCAGATCGTCGGCGACGACCTGTTCGTCACGAACCCCGAGCGCCTCGCGAAGGGCATCGAGGCCGGCGCTGGCAACTCGATCCTCGTCAAGGTCAACCAGATCGGCACGCTGACGGAGTCCCTCGACGCCGTCGCGCTCGCACAGCGCAGCGGCTACACGACCGTGCTGTCGCACCGCTCGGGTGAGACCGAAGACACCACGATCGCCGACCTCGCGGTCGCCACCGACGCCGGTCAGATCAAGACGGGGGCCCCGGCCCGCTCCGAGCGCGTCGCGAAGTACAACCAGCTGCTCCGCATCGAAGAGGAGCTCGGCGACGCGGCGGTCTACGCCGGTCGCTCGGCCTTCCCCCGCTTCCGCGGCTAGGCACGGCTCCGAGAGGCCCGTCCCGCTTCGGCGGGGCGGGCCTCTCGGCGTTCCGTGACCGACTCGACAGGGCGGTCGTCTACCCTCGGAGTCATGTCCCGAGAGTCGAAGAGCAGGCGTCTGCCCGTCATCCTGCCCGAGACGGAGTCGGCCACGAGCGGCTGGCTCCGCAACATCCGCTTCTCGGGCTTCAGTCTCCTGATGCTCGTCATCCTGGTCCTGTTCGTCGTGATCCTCGCGCCGTCCCTCCGCACCCTCGTCCAGCAGCAGCAGCAGATCGCGGCCATCCAAGACGAGGTCGAGCGGCAGAAGGCCGACGTGACGGATCTCCAGGGCGATGTCGCGCGGTGGAGCGATCCCGCGTACATCGAGGCTCAGGCGCGCGACCGCCTGCTCTACGTGTACCCGGGCGAGTACAGCTACCTGGTGATGGGCGATGCGACGACCGACGCCGAACGGCCGCAGGCACCCATCAGCGACGAGCTGCAGACCCCCCAGGTCGACTGGATCGCCGCCATGACCTCGTCGGTGATCGACGCCGGTCTCAGCGACGAGCCGGCAACCGAGCTGATCGCCCCCGACATCGACGGCAGCGAGCTCCCCACCTCGACCCCGACAGGCGGCACCCCGTGACCACCCCTCCGTTCGACCCCGTGACCGAACTCGACGTGCGGATCGTCACCGCGCAGCTCGGGCGCCCGGCGCGCGACGTCATCGGCATCGCCGCCCGGTGCGCCTGCGGCAACCCCACCGTCGTCGCGACGAAGCCGCGACTCGGCGACGGCACGCCCTTCCCGACCCTCTACTACCTGTGCCACCCGGGCGCGACGGCGGCCGTCTCGACCCTCGAGGCGAACGGCGTGATGGCAGAGTTCACCGACCTGCTGGCCGCAGACGCCGGTCTCGCCGCACGCTACCGGTCGGCCCACGAGGCCTACCTCGCCGACCGCGAGAGCATCGAGCACGTCGGCGAGATCGCTCACGTCACCGCGGGGGGCATGCCCGAGCGCATCAAGTGCCTGCACGCCGTGGTGGGTCACTCCCTCGCCGCCGGCCCCGGGGTCAACCCGCTCGGCGATCTCGCGCTCGACCGAGCGACGTGGAGCCCCGACGTGTGCCGGTGCCCCGACTACCTGGCCGACGGCGACTCGGCCGAGCGCGCCTCCGGCGGGGATGTCTGACCCGTGCCCGAGCTGACGCTGCGGACGACCTCGGCGACGATCGCGGCGCTGGCCCTGGCGGCCGTCGTCGTGGTCGCCCCGGGGGGCGCGGCGCGAGCCGACGCCATCCGCGACGACCAGTACTGGCTCGCCGATTACGGCATCGAGCAGGCCTGGCAGTCGAGTCGCGGCGCGGGGGTGACCGTAGCCGTGATCGACACCGGCGTCGACTCGTCGGTCGCCGAGCTCGAGGGCGCGGTCGTCGGAGGCACCGACGTCTCGGGTCAGGGCTCGGCGGACGGCCAGACGCCCGTCGGCACGGACGACCCGACGCACGGAACCCTCGTCGGCTCGATCCTCGCGGGTCGGGGGACGGCGTCCGGTGACGGCGTCATCGGCGTCGCTCCCGAGGCCGATCTGCTGTCCGTCTCGGTCGGCTTCGGGTCGGATGCCGTCGACTCCGACACGCAGATCGCCGAGGCCGTCCGATGGGCGGTCGACAACGGGGCCGACGTGATCAACATGTCCCTCACGCGCAACACCCTCGACTGGCCGACGAGCTGGGACGACGCGTTCCTCTACGCGATGCAGCACGACGTCGTCGTCGTGGCCGCGGCGGGCAACAGGGGCAGCGGCACGACCGAGGTCGGGGCGCCGGCCACCATGCCGGGGGTGCTCACCGTCGCCGGCGTCGACCGGTCGGGTCAGGCGAGCTTCGACGCCTCGAGTCAGGGCATCACCATCGGCGTCGCGGCGCCGAGCGAGAAGCTCGTCGGGGTCGGACCGGGCGACGTCCACTACAGCTGGAGCGGCACGAGCGGCGCGACCCCCATCGTCGCGGGCGTCGTCGCGCTCGTGCGGGGTGCGCACCCCGAGCTCGATGCCGACGACGTCATCAACCGGGTGATCTCCACGGCCGACTCGCGCGGCACGACCACCCCCGATCCGCTCTACGGCTACGGACTCGTCGACGCCTCGGCCGCCGTCGGCGATCAGGTGGCCCCGGTCGAGGCGAATCCCATGGGCGATCTCGCCGAGTGGATCCGACTGCACCGGCGGGCCGAGGTCCCCGTCGCCACCCCGTCGTCGACGGCCGAGGCGGCACCGGCTCCCGTCCCCACCCCGAGCGTCGACCGCGACGACCGCCTCCAGGCGCTCATCCCGACGGTCGAGTCGATGCGCTCGACGGGCATCCCGCTGATCGTCTTCGGGCTGTTCGGGGCGGCCCTGCTCGGCGTCGCGCTCGGCGCTCTCCGCCAGTACAGGAGGCGACGCCACCAGGAGTAAGGTCTTTACGGACAACCCCACCTCAAGGAGATCATCCCCCGTGCCCAAAATCCTGATCGTCGGCGGCGGCTACGCCGGTTTCTACACCGCCTGGAAGCTCGAGAAGTGGCTGCGCAAGGGTGAGGCCGAGGTCACGATCGTCGACCCGCTGCCCTACATGACCTACCAGCCGTTCCTGCCCGAGGTGGCTGCCGGCTCGATCGAGCCGCGTCACGCCGTCGTCGCCCTGCGACGTCACCTGAAGAAGACGAACGTCGTCACGGCGAAGGTCACCCGCGTCGACCACGCGACGAAGACCGCCACGATCACGCCCGAGGTGGGCGACGAGTGGACGATGGAGTACGACCAGGTCGTCATGACGGCCGGCGCCGTCTCCCGCACGTTCCCGATCCCGGGCGTGGCCGACGAGGCCATCGGTCTCAAGACCATCGAGGAGGCCGCGGCGATCCGCGACAAGCTCCTCACCAACTTCGCGAAGGCCGCGAACCTCCCGGCCGGGCCCGAGCGCGACCGCCTGCTGACGGTCGTCGTGGTGGGCGGCGGCTTCGCGGGCATCGAGGTGTTCGCCGAGCTCCGCAGCTTCGCGAGCGACCTGATCAAGAGCTACCCCGGTCTCACCGTCGACGACACGCACTTCCACCTCATCGAGGCCATGGGGCGCATCATGCCCGAGGTGTCGCTCGAGACCAGCCACTGGGTGCTCAAGAACCTCGCCGAGCGGCAGGCCACGGTCCACCTCGACACGCAGCTGCAGTCCGCGGTGGGCGGCAAGCTCGAGCTGTCGACCGGCGAGTCGTTCGAATCCGACCTCATCGTCTGGACCGCCGGGGTCATGGCGAACCCGATGGTCCGCAACACCGACTTCCCGCTCGAGCAGCGTGGCCGCATCACCGTCAAGCCCGACCTGCGCATCGTCGACGGCGAGACGATCGTCCCCGACGCCTGGGCGTGCGGCGACGTCGCGGCGACCCCCGACCTGACCGGCAAGGGCGTCGGCGGCTTCTGCGTCCCGAACGCCCAGCACGCCGTCCGGATGGGCAAGCAGCTCGCCAAGAACCTCGTCGCCTCGCTGCGCGGCGAGTCCGTCACCGACTACCGGCACGACAACCTCGGCGCCGTCGCAGGTCTCGGGCTCAACGTCGGCGTGTTCCAGAGCGGCAAGATCGCCGTCAAGGGGTTCCCGGCCTGGATCGCCCACCGCGGCTACCACGGCATGGCGATGCCCTCGTTCGAGCGCAAGTTCCGCGTCGTGGGCGGTTGGTGGAACAACCTCTGGCTCGGTCGCGACATCGTCTCGCTCGACAACCGCGAGCGTCCGCGCGCCGCCTTCGAGGAGTTCGCCTCGCGCCCCAAGCCGGCAGCCGAATCGGCCCCTGCCGCCGCGCCGGCGCCCGAGGTCGGGACGCCCGCCGGCGAGCCCGGTCCGGCCTACGCGAACCCCGCCGACGAGAAGGGCGCCGCCGAGAAGGGCGCCGCCGCCGAGACCGAGACGGTCGAGACCAGCGCCAAGTAGTGAGCCCAGCCCGACGACTCAGACGGCGCCCGCCCGCGGATCCCCGCGAGGCGGGCGTCGTCGTCCGTCAGGGCTTTGTAGTCTGAGAACCGGGCCCCCATAGCCCAATCGGCAGAGGCAGGCGACTTAAAATCGCCTCAGTCAGGGTTCGAGTCCCTGTGGGGGCACTCGGAGGGGTCGGCGGCGGCGCCGGAGCATGATCACCGAGGCGAGCGCGAATGCCGCGAGGGTGGCGACGGCGACCGTCGTCCAGACGCCGGGTGCGACGGGGGTGCCGACGAGGACGAGTGCGGCAGTCGTCGCCCCGATCATCGCGACGCCGCTGTAGGCGACCTTCGACCACGCCCACAGCGCCTGCCCGGGCAGCGTGCCCAATGGGAGGATCGACAGCACGAGCGATCCGATCCCGGCGAGGCACATCGTCGTCGCGATCTCCAGCAGCAGTTGCGAGAGGAACCCGTCGCCGAAGCCTCCCCAGCCATGGGCCGCCCAGGCGGCGAACGAGACGACGAGCAGGGCGCCGATCTGAGCCGCGGCGACCATGCCCCGCACCGCCGTCGACGGCTCCCGTGCGGGCGCGGGGTGTTCAGCCGTCGACGCGGCCGTCCGTGCGACGACAGCGCCCGTCACGAGCACCCCGAGGACGAGGGGCGGGTCGAGCGACAGCACGCGGGTGACGGCGCAGGCGACGAGGGCCGCCGTGAGGAGGGCCGGCGACATGCGGATGCTCACGCCGAGGCCGGCCCGTCGACCGACCAGCACCGCGGGGAGGACCACAGCGAGAGCGTTCAGAGCCAGGACGCCGACGACGACACCGAGCAGGAGACGCGCGTACTGCACCTGGCCGTCCACCCCGGCCGCGACGGCGATGGCGACGCTTCCGACGGCGAGGGCGACCCCGACGCTGACCCGAGGGTCGATGCTCCCTCCGCTGAACGAGGTCGGCAGCTCGGCGGCCCTGTTGCGGCCCGTCAGTCGAGGAGCGGGGCGACGCAGGCGTGCGCCGAGGGTCCGCGCGACCACTCGGATCGGCCCGGCGACCACGACCAGGAACAGCAGACCCAGAGCGAGCGCCGACGGCCACACGGGGCCGCCCAGGGTCTGGGTGAGGCCCGGCAGATCGCGACCGAACGAGGTCGCGGTCGCCCAGGTGCCCGTCGTCGGGTTCTGGACCGGCCCGGGACCGCCCGCCGCGCCTCCTGGAGGCACCGCCGCCCCGCCCCCGCCGCCGTCTCCTGGCGTGACGGACCCGGGCACCGGCGTCGCGGAGGGGTCGTCGTCGGTCGGGACGGGTGCCGGCGTCGCCGTGGTGCCGTCGGGGCTGCGCGAGGGGGTGGGGGTGACGCCGGGAGCCCCGGGGGAGGCGCTGGGCACGTCCGTCGGGCCGCTCGCGCCGACGACGACGGTCACGCCCCGCGACACGGGCCCGTAGTTGCCCGCCGCATCGACCTGAGCCGCCGTGATGGTCCGCGAGCCGTCGGGGAGGGCGGAGCCCGTCGAGTCGCAGCTCCACGATGCCCCGGCGATCGTCGCCTGGCACACGGGCGAGCCGTCGACGTAGACCGTCACCGTCGCACCGCTCTCACCCGAGCCCCGGATGATCACGGGCTGGGCGTCGACACGGCTTCCCGAGCCCGGAGAGGTGATGACCGGGGCTCCGGGCGCCTCGCGGTCGATCGTGGCGACGACCGCGGCCGACGCACCGGATCGGGGGATCGGGATGGCGTCGCTCCGCTGCGTCGCGGTCAGCGAGTATCGACCGGACGGGAAGGACCCGGCGTCGAGCACGGCGCTCCACTCGCCCGCGGTGTCGGCCGTGCCGGATGCGCTCGCCCCTGCGGCCGTCGTCACCGTGACCACCGCGCCCGGTTCGGCGGAACCGGTCACCTTGGCACCGAGCAGCAGGCCGCCGCGAACGGTGGGAGCCCCGAGGACCGCGAAGGAGGCGCTGCTCACGTCGAGCAGATCGGCATGGGTCGTGTCCCGAGCCGTCAGGACGATGTCGGCACCGTTCGCGACGGTCACGGTGCACGACCACCGACCCGACGGGGCGGCGGCGGAGGAAGGCACGGTCGTCTCGCAGAGCGAGCGGGAGGGGACCTCGGGGTCGAGGACCCTCACCGACGAACCCGAGGCGGCCGTGCCCCCGATCGCGAAGGTGTTCACCGTGCGTCCGCCGACGTCGTCGATGGTCGGTGCGGGGGGATCGGCCGGCGCGGTCGGGCCGGGGGCCGGCTCCGTGGGCGCGCCGAGGCCGGGCGAGGGGGCGCCCGACTGCCGGCCGGGCTCGGGCGCCGCGGGTGTCGACGTCGGCGCACCCGCCGCCTGCGCCGACGGGGCGGGCACGACGGCCAGGGCGGTGCCCGCGAGCAGCGGGAGGGCGATGAGGAGGGCTCCGACGGCACGCAGAAGAGGGCGTCCGGCGCTGGCAGCCGCGGGACGCGACGGGATCGGGGTCGGAGAAACGGGCACTGCCCACCATTCAGCACGTTCGCGGGCGGCAAGTCAATCCGCTGAGAGGGGGAGGTCGGGTGCGCTCGTCGTGAGTTCGCTCCGAAGACGCTCAGACGACGTCGAGGCGGCATCCGGCGCATTTATAGTGAAGATCTGACTGCGACGGCCCGAATACCGTCCGAGACGACCGACATCTCTCGCGTCTTTCGCGTCGTACCCCAAGGAGTGACACGTCATGCAACCGGCCACGATCGGCATCCTGGTAGCCGTCGGCATCATCGTCCTGCTCGCGATCATCGCCGGCATCTACCTCTGGGCGACCTACAACTCCCTCGTGACCCTCAAGGTCCGCGTCGACGAGGCCTGGAGCGACATCACGGTCCAGCTCAAGCGGCGAGCTGATCTGATTCCGAACATCATCGAGGCGGTCAAGGGCTACGCGACCCACGAGTCGAAGGTGTTCCAGAACGTGACCGAGGCCAGGGCCGAGACCCTGGGGGCTCAGACGCCCGCCGAGGCGTCGGCGGCCGAAGGTCACATGCAGACGGCCCTGAAGAGCATCTTCGCCGTGTCCGAGGCCTACCCGCAGCTCCAGGCGAGTCAGAACTTCCTGCAGCTGCAGTCCGAGCTCGTCGACACCGAAGACAAGATCCAGGCCGCGAGGCGGTTCTTCAACGGCGGTGTCCGCGAATTCAACACGAAGACGCGGGTGTTCCCGAACACGGTCTTCGCGAAGCGCCTCGGCTTCACCGAGCGGGACTTCTTCGAGGTCGCCGAGCCGTCGGCGATCGCCGAACCCCCTCGCGTCCAGTTCTGAGCCCGCCCCGCCTCGACGCCGCGCCCCGAACGGACATCGGCCCATGTACTCAGCCGTCTCGCGCAACAAACGCAACACCGTCCTGATCGTCCTGATCTTCCTGGTCATCATCGGCGCGCTCGGCTTCGGGGCGGGTGCCCTGTACGGCAACTACTCGATCGGGTTCGTCGTCCTCGCCGCGGCGTCGATCTACGCTCTGATCCAGTACTTCGCCGCCAGCGGTCAGGCGCTGTCCCTCAGTCACGCGCAGCGGGTCGACGGTACGACGGCCCCGCGGCTGTACCGCACGGTCGAGAACCTCAGCATCACCATGGGCATGCCGATGCCCCAGGTCTACGTCGTCGTCGACCCCGCCCCGAACGCCTTCGCGACCGGCCGCGACCCCGAGCACGCCGTCGTCGCCGCGACCACCGGGCTGCTCGAGATCATGGACGACACCGAGCTGGAGGGCGTGATGGCCCACGAGCTCGGACACGTCAAGAACTACGACATCCGTGTGTCGATGATGGTCTTCGGCCTCGTCGTCGCCGTCGGATTCCTGGCCGACATCCTGCTGCGCATGTCGTTCTTCGGTGCGTTGACCGGCGGCAACCGCAATTCGAACAACGGCAACGGCGGAGGGGGTGGCGGCAACCCCGTCTTCCTGGTGCTCGGACTGGTCGCCATGATCATCGCTCCGATCGCGGCGGCCGGTGTGCAGGCGGCGGTCTCTCGTCAGCGGGAGTACCTCGCCGACGCCACGGGGGCCCTCACCACCCGGTACCCCGAGGGTCTCGCGCGAGCCCTCGAGAAGCTCGGCGCGTACGGCCGCCCGATGGCGACGCAGAACACGTCGATGTCGCATCTGTGGATCAGCGACCCGATGAAGCCGGGCGCGATGGACCGCCTCTTCAGCACCCACCCGCCCCTGGCCGACCGCGTCGCGCGTCTCCGCGAGAGCGCCGGCACCTTCTGAGGCGCGGTCGCCGACGCCCGCGCATCGACTCAGCCGAACCGGCGGTCCAGCTCCGCTGCGAGGTCGCCGCGTGGCATGACCTCGACCGACTCGAGACCCTGCCAGTGCGCCGCGCGCCGGAGGAGGGACGCCAGGCGATCGCAGTCGACGTCGAGATCCCGCTCGCGCCAGGCGGCCTGCACCCGCAGGACGCCCGCCTGCCGGTCGCTCTTCAGATCGACCCGGGCGACGAGGCGGTCGTCTTGGAGGACCGGCAGGACGTAGTACCCGTGGACCCGCTTCTCGAGCGGCGTGTAGATCTCGATGCGGTAGTGGAATCCGAAGACGCGTTCGGCGCGAGGGCGCGTCCAGACGACGGGATCGAAGGGCGACAGGAGCGCGTCGGCTTCGAGGCGGCGGGGGAGTCGGGCGTCTCGGTGCAGCCAGGCGGGTCGGCCCCACCCCGGCACCTCGACGGCCGAGAGAACGCCCTCGTCGTGGAGTTCGCGGAGGGCCGGCACGACGTCGGCCGTCTTGAGCCGGAAGTAGTCGGCGAGATCCGCCGTCGTTCCGACGCCCTGTGCGGAGGCCGCATGCGCGAGGAGGCGCCTGTGCGCCTCGTGCCGGGAGATGTCCGTGTCGAGCAGCTCCTGTGGGATCACCTGCTCGGGGAGGGCGTAGACGCGTTCGAAGCGTCTCCGCCCCGCGCTCACCAGCTCGCCGACCCGGAAGAGCGACTCGAGACCCTGCTTGACCGAGCCCCAACCCCACCAGGGGCCCGTGCGGACGTTCGACTCGTGCTCGACGAGGCTGGCGGGCACGGGGCCGCCCTCCCGCACCAGATCGAGCAGCCAGCGGGCGAGGCGGGGGTTGGCCGACAGCCACGAGTCGTCGTCGGCCAGCCAGCGGCGCCGGTAGTCGGCCATCCGCCACCGGAAGAGGGGCCAGGTCGCCACGGGGACGAGGGCAGCCTCGTGCGCCCAGTACTCGACGTAGCGACCGGGGCCGTCGAGCGTGAGGCGATCGAGGTTCGCCCGGTCGTAAGCCCCGAGTCGGGCGAAGAGCGGGAGGTAGTGGCTGCGCTCGAAGACGTTCACCGAGTCGATCTGCAGCAGCCCGAGTCGGTCGATCGTCGCGTTCAGGCGACGTGTGCCCGCCGGAGCCGTCGAACCCGAGCCGAGACCCTGGGCGGCGAGCGCCACTCGACGCGCGAGGGCGGGTGAGAGCTGATCGGGGGGCACGCCGACGACTGTAGCGTCGGCCTCCGACACGGTCCCTCCCCATTCAGGGCCCGGCACGTATGCCGACCGCGGAATATCACGGGTGGCTCGGCACCAGGGCGAGGGTCTTACACTGAGCGCATGATGCGGCGAAGCAGGCCCCCGCGCAGCGCGGTCGAGTCCCCTCCCCCTGGCGCCGCCCCGGTCGCTCCGGGTGCCGACCCGTCCGTGTCGCGGAGCATGGTCATCGCCGGTGCCTGGTCGTGGCGGATCCTCGTCGTGGTCGGCGTCATCGCCGTCTTCGTCTGGCTCGTCATCCAGCTGCGCATCATCGTCATCCCCTTCATGGTCGCCCTCCTCGTCTCGGCGCTGCTCGTGCCCTTCTCGAGCTGGCTGCAGCGCCACCGCTGGCCCAAGTGGGTCGCCGTCGTCGTCAGCCTCGTGGGTCTGATCGTCGTCGTGGCCGGTCTGTTCTACGCCGTCGTCGTCCAGATCATCGACGGCGCGCCAGAACTGCGCGACCGGTCCATCGCCTCCTACGGCCAGTTCCGCGACTTCCTGCTGACCTCCCCGCTCCATCTCACCGAGGGGCAGATCAACGGCTACCTGAGCGACGCCCTCGCCGCGCTGCAGCAGGACTCCCAGCCGCTCCTGCAGGGGGCGCTCTCGGTCGGTTCGACGGCGGGTCACATCGCCGCCGGGCTCGTCCTGATGCTCTTCGCGACGATCTTCATCCTGGTGGGCGGGTCCGACATCTGGCGCTGGCTGGTCCGCATCTTCCCGTCGAAGTCCCGTCGCGCCATCGACGGCGCCGGGCGTGCCGGGTGGCTGACGCTGACGAACTTCGTCAAGGTGCAGATCTTCGTCGCCTTCGTCGACGCCGTCGGCATCGGGCTGGGCGCCTTCTTCCTCGGTCTGCCCCTCGTCGTCCCGATCGCGATCGCGGTCTTCCTGGGGTCGTTCGTCCCCGTGGTGGGCGCGGTGGCCACGGGAGCCGTCGCCGTCGTGATCGCGCTCGTCTACAACGGCTGGGTGGTGGCGCTGCTGATGCTCGCCGTCGTCATCCTCGTGCAGCAGATCGAGGGGCACCTCCTGCAGCCCTTCGTGATGGGCAGCGCCGTCAAGGTGCACCCGCTCGCGGTGGTCTTCGCGGTCGCCGCGGGCACCCTCCTCGCGGGCATCCCGGGAGCCCTGTTCGCCGTGCCGGTCGTCGCCGTCCTCAACGTCATGATCACCTACGTCGCCAGGGGGGCGTGGCGCGAGTCGCCGCAGGCCTCCCTCGACGTCGTCACAGAAAGCCGTGCAGCCGATGTCTGACCTCACCCTCGCGGGCCCCACCCTGGCCGAGATGAAGGAGGCGCGGGTCCGGGTCTCGCAGGTCGCCCGCGTCACTCCGATGGAGAGCTCGAGGTTCCTCGCCGAGGTGCTCGGCTCGCCGGTGTACCTCAAGTGCGAGAACCTGCAGCGCACCGGCTCGTACAAGATCCGCGGCGCGTACAACCGGCTGACGCAGCTGACCGACGCGGAGCGCGCGCGGGGAGTGGTCGCGGCGTCGGCCGGCAACCACGCCCAGGGCGTCGCCTTCGCGGCACGTGAGATGGGTGTCCGCGCGACCATCTTCATGCCGGTGGGCGTGGCGCTGCCCAAGCTGCAGGCCACGAAAGACTACGGAGCCGACGTCGTGCTGAGCGGGCACTCCGTCGAGCAGGCGCTGAGGGCGGCGCAGGAGTTCTCGGACTCGACGGGCGCCGTCTTCATCCCGCCCTTCGATCACCCCGACGTGATCGCCGGGCAGGGCACGGTGGGGCTCGAGATCCTCGAGCAGGTGCCCGACGTCGACACCGTCATCGTCCCGATCGGCGGCGGCGGGCTCATCTCGGGGATCGCGAGCGCACTCGCCCAGACCAGCGCCGAGACCGGTAAGAAGATCCGCATCATCGGGGTGCAGGCGGTCAACGCCGCCCCCTACGCGGTCTCGATGAAGCGCGGCGTCCGCACCGACATCGAGACGCAGCCCACCATCGCCGACGGGATCGCCGTGGCGCGACCGGGGGTCCTGAACTTCGAGATCGTCCGCGAGACGGTCGACGAGGTCGTCACCGTCGGCGACGACGACACCGCCCGGGCGATCCTGGTCATGCTCGAGCGCGCCAAGCTCGTGGTCGAGGCGGCCGGCGCGGTGGGCGTCGCGGCCGTCATGACCGAGCAGGTGCGCGATCTCGGCACGACGGTCATCGTGCTGAGCGGCGGCAACATCGATCCGCTCATGATGGAGCGCGTGATCGGACGAGGCCTCGCCGCCGCCGAACGATACCTGAAGATGCGGATCGGCCTGCCCGATCGCCCAGGGCAGCTGGCGCGGGTGTCCGAGATCCTGGCCGACGCGAACGCGAACGTCGTCGAGGTGCTGCACACCCGACACGGCCGCGGGCTCCAGATCAGCGAGGTCGAACTCGAGCTGAGCATCGAGACACGCGGGCCCGACCACGTCGAAGAGGTCATCCGGCGTCTCCGCGACGCGGGCTACACGCCCGACGTCGACTTCTGATCGAGGTCGACGTCGGGCCGTCGGCTACGGCGTGTAGGTGTCGACGGCGGTGATCTCGACGGTGATCTCCTTGCCGTTCGGCGCGGTGTAGCTCGTGGTCGTGCCGACGGCGAGGCCGTTGATGGCCTGGCCGAGCGGGCTGGTCTCGCTGTAGACCGAGAGGTCGCTGCCGGCGGCGATGATCTCGCGGTTGCCGAGGAGGAACGTGCTCGGGTCGCCGGCGATCGTCGCGGTGACGACGGTGCCCGGCCCGACGATGCCGGCGGCGGCCGTCGACTCGCCCACCGTGGCGTTCTTCAGCAGGTTGGTCAGCGTGCGGATGCGCGCCTCCATCTTGCCCTGCTCGTCTTTGGCGGCGTGGTAGCCGCCGTTCTCCTTCAGGTCGCCCTCTTCGCGGGCGGCCTCGATGCGGCTGGTGATCTCGTGGCGGCCTTCGTTGCTCAGAGTCGCCAGCTCGGCCTCGAGGCGGTCGCGGGCGTCGGGGGTGAGCCACGTGGTGGCGTTGTCGTTCGTCATGGTGTTCTCCGTTCGTACGGCGGATCTTCCGATGCGCTGAGGATCGGACCGTTCGGCACGGCGACCGGGAGGCGCGCCCACCGAAAAAAGGAGACCGGCCGACTGGCCGGTCTCGTCATTCAGAGCAGTCTAGGGAAGCCAGCACTGGTAGATCAAGCCCGTGACGGCCCGTTCGGAGGTCGCGAGCGTGGTCGTGTAGGTCGACGTGAACTGCGGCGCGGGGGGCAGGTCGACGACCTTCCAGCCGACGATCGCGAACTTGTCGCTCTGCGCCTGCACCGCGCAGCTGACCCGGGTGCCGGCCTCGACGCTGATGGTGTACTGCACGTCGATGCTGTCGTCGCCGCCGACCGTGTAGCCGAGGTCGCGGGTCTCGAGCTTCGAGCCGTTGCCGTCGAATGCGGCGAAGACGACCCACGCGCCGAAGACCACGACGAAGGCCGCGGCGACCACGATCGCGATCAGTCGGCGTCGACGCGTGGCGGCGGGAGTGCGCCCGTAGCGCGCGTCGAGATGACCGTCGACGGGCTGGGCCGGATCGGCCTCGGTCGACGGGGGTGCGGGGGGCGTGGACGCCACTCTGATCTCCGTCCGATTATCCTTAGGGGGAGGGTAGCAACGTCTGCTCTGCACGAATTGCGAGGAACATGTGACCCTGCGCCTCCTGGCGGTACACGCCCACCCGGACGACGAGTCGAGCAAGGGCTCGGCGACGTACGCCCTCTACCGCAGTCTCGGAGTCGAGGTGCTCGTCGTCAGCTGCACCGGCGGAGAGCAGGGCTCGATCCTGAACGAGCAGATCGAGGCGCGGCACCACGCCGAACGCGACATCGCCGGTCTCCGGGTGCTCGAGATGCAGCGGGCGCAGCAGGCCCTCGGCGTCGACCACCTGTGGCTCGGCTACGCCGACTCGGGGCTCCCGCCCGAGGGTGAACCCGTCGCGGTCAACAGCTTCGCGACGATCCCGCTCGAGATCAGCACCGAGCCGCTCGTCGCCGTAATCCGCCGGTTCCGGCCGCAGGTGCTCGTCACGTACGACGAGAACGGCGGGTACCCGCACCCCGACCACATCCGCAGCCACGAGATCTCGATGGCCGCGTATCGGGCCGCCTCCGACGCCGACCGCTACCCGACCGCGGGCGAACCCTGGCAGATCGACAAGGTCTACTACGACCGCATCATGAACACCGCCCGCCTGAAGTCGATGCTGACCCACCTGCAGCAGGCCGACGCCGAGTCGCCCCTCATCGAGCGCCTCACCGAGATGCTCGAGTGGATGGGCGCCCGACCCGACCTGGCGACCACGCACGTTCCGGCGTCCGACTTCTTCCCGGTCCGCGACGAGGCGCTCCGCGCGCACGCCAGCCAGGTGCCCCTCGACAGCGCGTTCTTCTTCTGGCCTCACGAGCTTCAGGTCGCGGCGTGGCCGACGGAGGACTTCCAGCTCATCGAATCGAGAGTCGAGACGACCATGCCCGAGAACGACCTGTTCGCCGGTGTGACCGACGACGACACCGGCCTGATCGGGGCGATCCGATGAGCGCCCTCGGCGACGCCACCCTCTCGGCCTCGGTGCGCCTCCTCGCCCAGCCGTCGACGCCCGATGCGACGCTGCCGGCGTCGACCGTGCCCGACGTCGACGTGACCCCGGGCGTCTGGGGCTTCGTGGCGATCGCATTCGTCGCGGTCGCGACGGTGCTGATCATCGTCGACATGACCCGCCGGGTCCGTCGCACGCGCTACCGCGGCGAGGTCCGCGAGCGCATCCAGGCGGAGCGCGACGGGGTCGCCTCCGGCGAGACCGCTGCCTCCGGCGACGGCGTCACGTCGGGCGACGGCGCGGCCTCCGGCGACGGCACCACCCGCGCCGTCGACGACGCATCCGACGGCGACGCGTCCGCGGGGCCCTCCGTCCGCGACTGACCGGAGCGGCCCCGAGGCGATCCGTCTGCGGGGCCGACCCTCCGCGACCGTCCTGCGCGCGCCTCCTCGGCTCGAGAGCGGCCGGCGGAGCTACCGGTGCTCGCCGTGCGGCTAGAAGGTCGGCGGGTTCAGGGCGAGCACCAGGATGCCCGTCCAGTGGCAGAGGTAGGCGAGCACCGTCAGCGCGTGGAACAGCTCGTGGAACCCGAAGCGCCCCGGTGCGGGGTTGGGCCGCTTGAGGGCGTAGAACACGGCGCCGACGATGTACATCAGGCCGCCGGTCAGGACGAGCACCGTCATCGGGACGCTCGCCGCCAGCAGGTCGCCGGTGAAGCCGAGGGCGCCGACCCCCAGCAGGATGTACAGCGGCACGTACAGCCAGCGGGGCGCCCCCAGGAAGAAGATCCGGAAGAGGATCCCGAGACCCGCACCCGTCCAGACGAGGGTGAGCAGCAGGGTCGACGTCGCGGGAGGCAGCGCGATGACCGCGATCGGGGTGTACGTGCCCGCGATCAGCAGGAAGATGTTCGCGTGGTCGAGTCGCTTCAAGAACCTCTTGGCCCCCGGGCTCCACGGGAACCGGTGATAGGTCGCGGAGATGCCGAACAGCAGGAGCGACGTCGTCATGAAGACCGCGGAGGCCCAGGTCGCGGACGTCCCGTCGGAGACCACCACGAGGATGACGCCCGTGGCGATGGCGATCGGGAAGGTCGCGGCGTGGATCCAGCCGCGCCACGACGGCTTGCGTTCGATCGAGGCGTATTCGAGGCTGTCGTCGAGCAGAGGCAGGTTCGGGATGTCGGCACCGCCGACGCCGTCGCTCACGGGTCGGGTCATGATCCGAGCGTAGGGGAGGGCAGGAGGCGCGGGCCTGGGAATCGACTCGGCGAGCGGGGGCCCACCGGTGGGCTACCGTAGCGGTGTGAAGAGTCGTCGGAGGTCGCCGCTGGCCCGCGGTGTGCTCTACGAGCTCTACCAGAGCCGGCTGCGACGCGAGCTCGACGGCGCCGATCTGCCCCACCACGTCGCCATGATCGTCGACGGCAACCGGCGCTGGGCCAAGCAGCGCATGCTCGAGACCGCCGCCCACGGCCACCGCGCCGGCGCCGCCAAGATCAGCGAGTTCCTCACCTGGTGCGACGATCTGGGCATCCGCGTCGTCACCCTGTACCTGCTCTCGGCCGACAACCTCGGTAACCGAGCCTCCGACGAGCTCACCGAGCTGTTCGGCATCATCGGCGACGTCGCCGACGAGCTCTCGCAGCAGCGCGACTGGCGCGTGCAGCACGTGGGCGCCAGCGACGACCTGCCGCAGGGGCTCCGCGACTCGTTGACCGGCGCCGCCGAGCGCACGGCCGGCAAGAAGGGCCTGCACGTCAACCTCGCCGTCGGGTACGGCGGGCGGCGCGAGATCGCCGACGCGATGCGCAGCATCGTCCGCCAGCACGACGCCATGGGGGGCACCCTCGACGCGCTCGCCGAGGTGCTGACACCCGAGCTGATCGCCGAGCACCTCTACACGGGCGGTCAGCCCGACCCCGACCTCGTCATCCGCACCTCGGGCGAGCAGCGACTGAGCGACTTCATGCTCTGGCAGAGCGCGCACAGCGAGTTCTACTTCGTCGAGGCCTTCTACCCCGACCTCCGCGAGGTCGACTTCCTCCGGGCCGTGCGCGACTTCGCCGTGCGGCACCGTCGCTACGGCAGCTGACCCCGCACCTCGATCGACCGCCGCGACGCCCGACGTCGGCGATCGGCGATCGGCGGTCGGCGGTCGGCGATACGGTTGACAGCCAGCGACACCGCCCGAGGAGACCAGCGTGACCACCATCGATGAACTGATCTCGGGGTACACCGACGAACCCGGGTACTTCGACTTCGCCAAGTGGGGCCCGATCTCACGGCCCGTCGTCGAAGAGGAGCGCGCTCTCGTCGACGTCCAGGCTCGTGCCCGATTCGGCTCGGAGGTGGCGCTGACCGAGCAGGCCGGGCGGGTCCGGCGGGCCGTCTCGGCCGTCGTCGGGTTCCCGGCCGACCAGGTGGTCTTCCAGCCGGATACGAGCTCGGGTCTCGTCCACACCCTCTTCGGCCTGACGGGGCAGGTCCTGATGTCCCCGCGCGACTATCCGAGCGGGCCGGTCGCCGCCACGCGGGCCGCCGCGGCGATGCGCGTGCTCGAGCCCGTGTGGATGGACCTCGACCACGACGTCGTGACCCCTGCCGTCGTGCAGCGCCACCTCACCGACCGCGTGACGGCCGTCGCCGTCAGCCTCGTCGACTACCGCACCGGCTACCTCGTCGACCTCGAGGGCATCCGCCAGGTGATCGGCGACCGGCTGCTGATCGTCGACGCCATCCAGGGGTTCGGCGTCGTCGACGCTCCGTACGGTGTGGCCGACGTGATCGCCTCGGGTGGCCAGAAGTGGGTGCGCGCCGGCTGGGGCACGGGGTTCCTGGCGCTCAGCGAGCGGGCTTCCGCCACGTTGACCCCGGTCTTCAGCGGGGTCGCGGGCACCGAGCTGCGCCTCGGCGGCTCGTACCACGAGACGCTGCCGACCCTGCCGGGTGCGGAGGCGTTCCAGATCACGAACCCCGACCCGATCGCGCAGGCGCGGTTCTCCACCGCCCTCGAGGGCATCGCCTCGGTCGGCGTCGCCGCGATCTCGCGAGAGATCGCCGACCGGGCCTCGCGGCTGATCGACATCGCCGACGAGTTCGCGCTGCCCGTCGTCTCGCCCCGAGACGAGGCCGAGCGCGCCGGCATCGTCGTGCTCGAACCCTCTCCCGAGCAGATGACCACGCTCACGGCGGCGCTGCTGAACCACGGGGTCACGGCCACCGTGCGCGACACCACCGTGCGGCTCAGCGTGCACCTGTCGACCGACGACGACTCGTTCGACCTGCTGCGGGGCGCGTTGACCTCGTTCGGGACGACCGTCTACTACTGACCCGCGCCTCCTCGGTCGACCCGCGCCTCCTGCCCTACGGCGTCTCCGTGCGCTCGCGAGCTGTTCACGTGTTCGTCACACGACACGGCGGGTCGTGTTCGGCCGGTCGTCGGGCGACGACGTAGGTTCGACCCATCGGGCACAGGGTCCGATCGAGTCGGCCACGAAAGTTCGCCTCGCAACTGCTCCGCGGCCGTCTCCGCCGAAGGTACCGAGCGCATCAGCGCTCGGAGATGGAGTGGTCGTGACCGCGCTCAACAACCCCCAGACCGAACAGCCCCGCCCCTCGACGAGCACCGGGGAGGCGCGATCCGGCTCGGTCGCGCAACGCACCTACGTGCTCGACACGTCGGTGCTCCTGTCGGATCCCCAGGCTCTCCTCCGCTTCGCCGAACACGACGTGGTGCTGCCCGTCGTCGTGATCAGCGAGCTCGAGGGCAAGCGTCACGACCCCGAGCTGGGCTACTTCGCGCGCCAGGCGCTGCGGCTGCTCGACGACCTGCGGCTGAAGCACGAGCGACTCGACTTCCCCGTCGAGGTCGGTGACGGGGGGTCGTTCCGCGTCGAGCTCAACCACTCGAACATGTCGGTGCTGCCGTCGGGCCTGCAGCTGAACGACAACGACTCGCGCATCCTCGCCGTCGCCTCGAACCTCGCCAACGACGGACTCGCCGTGACCGTGGTCTCGAAGGACCTCCCGCTGCGGGTCAAGGCGGCCTCGATCGGCCTCGCGGCGGAGGAGTACCGCGCCGAGCAGGTCGTCGACAGCGGCTACACCGGGCAGACCGACATCGACGTCTCGAGCGAGCAGATGGCCGCGTTCTACGAGACCGAGAGGCTGAGCTCGCGGGCGCTGGCCGACGTCCCCGTGAACACGGGCGTGGTCGTGCACTCCGACCGGGGCTCGGCCCTGGCGCGCGTGGTGTCGCAGGGCGAGGCGCGGCTCGTCCGCGGCGACCGCGACGTGTTCGGGCTGAACGGGCGCTCGGCCGAGCAGCGTCTCGCCATCGATCTGCTGCTCGACCCCGAGGTCGGCATCGTGTCGCTCGGGGGCAGCGCGGGCACGGGCAAGTCGGCCCTCGCGCTCTGCGCCGGGCTCGAAGCCGTGCTCGAGAAGCAGCAGCACCGCAAGATCATGGTGTTCCGGCCGCTGTACGCGGTCGGCGGTCAGGATCTCGGATACCTGCCGGGCGATGCCGGCGAGAAGATGAACCCCTGGGGGCAGGCGGTCTTCGACACCCTGGGCGCCCTCGTCTCGCAGAACGTGCTCGACGAGGTCGTCGAGCGGGGGCTGCTCGAGGTGCTTCCCCTGACCCACATCCGCGGGCGGTCGCTGCACGACGCGTTCGTCATCGTCGACGAGGCTCAGTCGCTCGAGCGGAACGTGCTGCTCACCGTGCTGTCGCGCATCGGCCAGAACTCGCGCGTCGTCCTCACCCACGACGTGGCGCAGCGCGACAACCTCCGCGTGGGGCGGCACGACGGCGTGGCCTCGGTCATCGAGACGCTCAAGGGGCACCCGCTGTTCGGCCACGTCACACTGATGCGGTCGGAGCGGTCGGCCATCGCCGCGCTGGTCACCCGGATGCTCGAGTCCACCGACCTGGCCTAGGCCCCGCCGCCTCCGGCCCTGCCGCCTCCGGCACTGCTGCGCGGTCGGCAACTCAGGTTGTGCCGCACGATCGTGTCTGATCGGCACGGGAACGGGCGGGTGCGCCTGAGTTGCCGACCGAAGAGGATGCGAGGTCGGTCAGGTCAGGGGGCGGCCTTGCGGAGTGGCCGGGATTCGAGCACCGTCGCGCCGGCCAGATCCTGCCTGCTGCGCGGTCGGCAACTCAGGTTGTGCCGCACGATCGTGTCTATCGGCACGGGAACGGGCGGGTGCGCCTGAGTTGCCGACCGGGTGCGGGCGCGACAGCGCGGCGCGGGGCGGCGCGGGGTCGACCCGAGGCGCTGCGCGTGATCCCACCCCAGATGCTCGTCGGCCCGATCCGTCCCCAGGGGCCTCTCCTTGGCCAGGTGCCGGGCCCGGCCATCGAGCAGTCTTCCGGCATGGAGCAACTCGCAGCACTCGTCACCGACCTGGGTGGTGTCGCGCACAAACGGCAGCTCGTGGCGCACGGCGCCACCGATCGTCTGCTCACGGCCAGTGTCCGGTTCGGGTCGCTGCATCGGGCCCGGCGCGGCTGGTACACGGTCTTCCCTCCCGGCGACCCCCGGCACGAGGCGGTGCGCATCGGCGGCCGTCTCACGGGCGCCTCTCTCCTGGCCCTGCACGGTGCGTGGTTGTGGACGACGCCGCCCGTCACGGTGGCCGTCTCGGCGAATGCCTCTCGGCTCCGAGCGCGTCACGGGGCGAGGGTCCTCTGGCGTCCGCGCGTGCTCCCGTCCGGCCCGGTTCGCGATCAGTCGACGCCACCGTGGGCGGTGCCCCTCGAGGAGGCGCTGGTCACGGCCGTCCTCGGCCTCCCGCTCGACGAGGCGGTCGCCCTGCTCGACTGGGCGCTCGCCAGCCGGCGGTTCACGCGGGTCGAGTTGGTGGAGGCGTTCGCCCACCTGCCGGAGAATCGCGCCTCGATCGTCGACTGGGCGGATCGGCGGAGCGAGAGCTTCATCGAGAGCCTGATCAGAGCCACCTTCGTCTCACTCGGGCATGACGTCCGCGTGCAGGTCCCCGTGGGTCCGCGCGACGCCCGACGCATCGACATCGTCATCGACGAGGTGGTGGCTCTCGAACTCGACGGCCGGGCCTTCCACGCCGACACGTTCGACGCCGACCGGTACAAGGACATCACCGTGACGATCGCGGGGAGGGTCGCGCTCCGCTGCGGGTACGGCATGGTCCGAGACGAGCGGGGCCTGCTCGTCGAGGCGGTCCACGCGATCATCCGACGTTCGCGTGCCGTGAGCACGGCGTCGAGGCGATGCCGCGACTCGCACCATCAGGCCTGCCTCAGTGCCGAGCCCTGGCGTGTCGGCGCGTCGAGGGCTCCTCGACCTCACCGGCCACGGTCGGCCTCAACCGCTGGTGTCGTGCGGGCAGACTCCCCACCCCGGTCGTCTCGGGCGACTCGGTCGTGATGTCGATCCTCGAGACGACGCCGACGCCGACGCCGACGCCGACGCCGACGCCGATGCCGCCCGCCGATCGCGTGCTCGAACTCGGGGCCGTCGTGCTGCTCGGCGGACTCGCGGTCACGGTGGCCCCCGACGTCGGTGCGCAGATCTCTTTCCTGGCGGTGGCGGCGGTGACCCCCGCCCTGGTGCGTCACGATCTGGCCGTCCGGCGTCTACCGAATCCTCTGGTGGGGTTGCTCGCAACCGCCTTCGTCGTCGGCAGCACCCTGCGAGGGGTCGACTCCGGTCTGCTCTCGGCGTCGATCCCCTTCGGCTGGGCCGCACTCTGGTTCGCCGTCGCGTTCGCGCTCGCCGTGGGTGGCGCGTTCGGCATGGGCGACGTCAAGCTCGGTGCGGCGCTCGTCGGCATCGTCGCTCCGTGGGGAGGCATCGCCGTGGGGGCGCTCGTCGCCGGCGCAGGAGTAATCGGCCTGATCGTCGTCCCCGCGACCGCGCTGCGTGCCAGGGGGAGCCGGAGCCGTGGAGTCCCGTTCGGTCCGTGCCTGCTGGCTTCGTTCTGGGCCCTGTCGGTGTTCGGCGGTCCGCTGCTGTGAACGGCTGCACGACAGGAACCCGACTGCGACGGACGGGAGGCCGCGACGCGGAGGCGGGGCCAGGCCCGTGGCCGGACCAGCCGGGGAGGCGCGGCGCCGGTCAGACCGGCACCGCGCCTCCTGCAGGGGCGATCAGATCAGCCCGGGTGGGTCATGCTCAAGACGTCGAGAGCCTTGTCGAGCTGGTCTTCGGTGACCTCGCCGCGCTCGACGAAACCGAGGTCGACGACGGCCTCGCGCACCGTCATCTTCTGGGCGACGGCGTGCTTGGCTACCTTGGCCGCGGCCTCGTAGCCGATGACGCGGTTGAGCGGCGTGACGATCGAGGGCGAGGATTCGGCGAGGGCCCGCGCGTGCTCGACGTTGGCCTCGAGCCCGTCGATCGTCTTGTCGGCGAGAGCTCGACCGGCGTTCGAGAGCAGACGGATGGACTCGAGCAGCGCTGTACCCATGACCGGGATGGCGACGTTGAGTTCGAACGCACCCGACGCACCCGCCCAGGCGATGGTGGCGTCGTTGCCGATCACTCGGGCGGAGACCATGAGCACGGCCTCGGGGATGACGGGGTTCACCTTGCCCGGCATGATCGACGACCCGGGCTGCAGGTCGGGGATGTGCAGCTCGCCCAGCCCGGCGTTGGGGCCGGAGCCCATCCAGCGGATGTCGTTGTTGATCTTCGTCAGGCTGACGGCGAGCACCCGCAGGGCTCCCGAGGCCTCGACGAGGGCGTCGCGCGCACCCTGGGCCTCGAAGTGGTCGAGCGCCTCGGTGACGGGGAGCCCGCTGTCTGCCGCGAGGGCCGCGATCACGCGCTGGGGGAACCCGATCGGCGTGTTGATGCCCGTGCCCGTGGCGGTGCCGCCGAGGGGGACCTCCGCCACGCGGGGCAGCGTGGCCTCGACCCGCTCGATCGCGAGGCGGATCTGTCGTGCGTACCCGCCGAACTCCTGCCCGAGGGTGACGGGCGTGGCGTCCATCAGGTGGGTGCGCCCCGCCTTGACCACGTCGGACCAGGCGGAGGCCTTGCGCTCGAGCGCCTCGGCGAGGTGCGTCAGCGCCGGGACGAGATCGTGCAGCAGCGCGCCGGTGACGGCCACGTGCACGGACGTCGGGAACACGTCGTTCGACGACTGCGACGCGTTCACGTGGTCGTTGGGGTGGACCGCGGTGCCGTCGACCGTGCCCGCGAGCGTCGCGAGCACCTCGTTCATGTTCATGTTCGACGATGTCCCGCTGCCGGTCTGGTAGACGTCGACGGGGAACTGGTCGTGGTGTCGGCCACCGATGACCTCGTCGGCGGCGGAGACGATCGCCGCGGAGACGGCGGGGGCGACGATGCCCATCTCGCCGTTGACCAGCGCGGCGGCTCTCTTGATGCGGGCGAGGGCGACGATCTGGGCCGGCTCGAGACCGGTGCCCGAGATCGGGAAGTTCTCGACCGCGCGCTGGGTCTGAGCCCGGTACAGAGCCGATGCGGGCACCCGCACCTCGCCCATCGTGTCGTGCTCGATGCGGTACTCGGATGTGGTCACGTCGTCGTGGTCCCTTCTTCGGCCCTCATGGGGCGCTGGCGACCCGGGGCGGCCGCCCCGGGATGGTTCTCAGAGACGGCCCACGACGACCGACGGGTCGACGCGGCCGTTGGCGAGTGCGTAGTTGGCCCCGACGACCGCGAGACGGCCCTCGGCGATCGCAGTGGCGATGAGGGCGGACGAGCCGACGAGCGACTGGACGGACGCTTCGATGTGCAGCTTGCCCACGCTGCGGGGATCCAGGGCGGCACCGGGCTCGAGATCGATCGTGGCCCGTCGGACGGAGGGGACGATCATGTCGATCAGCCCGCCGAGGAACCTCGACCCGGGAGGCGCCTCGGACGTCAGCGAGTCGATGGCGGTGGCCACGGCGCCGCAGCTGTCGTGCCCGAGGACGACGATCAGGGGGACGTTCAGCACGGAGACGGCGTATTCGAGCGAAGCGATGACGGTGTCGCCGACGACCTGCCCCGCGTTGCGGACGACGAACAGGTCGCCGAGACCGACGTCGAAGATGATCTCGGCGGCCAGTCGCGAGTCGGCGCAGCCGAAGAGGGCGGCGACGGGCTTCTGGCCACCGGCCAGGCTCGACCGGTGGTCGCTGTCCTGGTGCGGGTGGTCGGGGGTCCCGGCCACGAAGCGCTCGTTGCCGTCGGTCATGCGACGCCACGAGTCGCCGGGGGTCTGCGGGGGAGTCTGGGTGATGGGCTGCGATGTCATGTTCAGTCGTCCGTCTCGTCGGCGGTGTCGGCGATGTCGGCGGCCAGCGCCGTCGCCAGGGCCTCGAAGTCGGCGTCGTCGGCCGTTCCGTGCAGCACGTACGAGCTGCGGCCGACGGTCGTCGTCAACGAATAAGCGTAGTTGCCGGCGTCGTCGTCGTCGCGTCGGTCGTAGACCGTCCAGTCGACGCCGTCGATCTGGCGCGCGGAGGTCGCGGCGCGGTTGTCGACGGCGGCTGCGAGCCAGGTGTCGTTGGCGTCGATGCCCTGCTCGAGCGCGATGAACTGCTCGCCCGGGGTGATGAACCCGATGTACCAGACGTCGACGTCGTCGGGTGTGGACGTGTCGATGTCGGCCCGGTTCGAACTCCAGGAGTCGGGCAGGACGGGGGCGGCGAGCGGCACGTCGACACTGGCCTGAGCCTGGGAGGCCACGGTGGCGTAGTCGATGTCCTGTCGGTTGACGGTCCCGTCGGGGCGCACGACGACCAGGATGAGGAACAGGACGATGCCGAGCGACGCGACGATCGACAGCGTCAGATTGATCGCCGTCTGGTTCGCGTAGTGCTTGCGGGTGTTCTCGGCCTTGCGCGCGGCCGTCTCGGCCGGTGTCTCGGGTCGGCCCAGCTCGGCGACGATGCGCGGGCCCTGATCGCGTCGACCGCGGCCACGTCTCGGGGTGCTCACGACGCGGGTGCCTGTCGTCTGGCGGCCTCGAGGCGCTCGCGAGCACCCATCAGCCATTCTTCGCAGCGGCGGGCCAGCGCCTCGCCGCGCTCCCAGAGGGCGAGGGACCGCTCGAGCGTGGACGCACCCTGCTCGAGCTCGGACACGACCGAGACGAGCTCGTCGCGCGCCTGCTCGTAGCTCAGGGAGGCGATGTCGGCGGGGAGAGCGACCGCGGTGCCGTCGGCCGACGAGACGTCGGGCGACGAGCTGTTCGCGTTCGAGGCGTCGGAGGGGGCGTTGTCCACGATGTCGATCCTAACGAGGGGTGTGCGAGGCGGGGTGAGAGCGACCGGCGCCCGATGTGCGTGACTGCTCCGTGCCTCCTGGGGAGGGATGTTCGTCGATCGGTCCGCTCGACTCACCGGTCGAGACCGCCGTCAGACCGCCGCCGGAGAGCGTGAGCAGCAGCTCGGTGTCGCGAGGCGCATCGGAGGGGTCGTGCAGGACGGCCCCGCCCGGCACCTGCACGATCGCGTACCCGCGGCGGAGCGTGCCCTGCGGGGACAGCGCCCGGAGACCCGCGGTCAGCTCGGCGACCCGGGTCTCGCCCCGCTCGACGCCCCGGACGACGAGTTCTCGGCCCCGCGCGACGGCCCGGACGATCTCGTCGGCTCGGACGTCGACGAGGGTCTGCGGCGACGCGAGCACCGGACGGCTGCGGATCTGCTCGAGCCGGTCGACCTCGGTGGCGACGAGCGCCGTCAGCCGCTGCCCGATGCGCGCGCGGGCCTGCTGCACCCGAGAGAGCTCTTCGGTGACGTCGGGCACGACCCGTTTGGCGGCGTCGGTGGGCGTCGAGGCGCGCAGATCGGCCACCTCGTCGAGCAGCGGACGGTCGGCCTCGTGACCGATGGCGCTGACGACGGGGGTCGTGCAGGCGGCGACCGCCCTGATCAGCGTCTCGTCGCTGAAGCCCAGGAGGTTCTGGAAGTCGCCCCCGCCTCGGGCCACGATGATGACGTCGACCTCGGGATCGGCGTCGAGCCGCTGCACGGCCGCGGTCACCTCGGAGACCATCCGGTCGCCCTGCACCGCGGCGTGCACCACCCGGAACTCGACGGACGGCCATCGCAGCTGCGCGTTGCGGAGGACGTCCTTCTCGGCGTCGCTGTCTCGGCCCGTCACGAGCCCGATGCACTGGGGCAGGAACGGCAGACGTCTCTTGCGCTCGGGCGCGAACAGCCCTTCGCCCGTGAGCTTGACCCGGAGTCGCTCGAGTCGCTCGAGGAGGTCGCCGAGCCCGACGTGCCGCATGTCGAACACCTGCATGGTCAGCGAGCCGCCCTTGACCCAGTAGTTCGGCTTGACGGCGGCGACGACCCGGTCGCCCTGCTTGAGATCGGCGGGCACCCGCGACTTGACGCTCGACCAGATCGAGAACGACACCGTGGCGTCTTGTTCGAGGTCTCGGAGCTTGCCGTAGACGTTGCCCCCCGACACGTTCCACTGCGTGATCTCGCCCTCGACCCAGGCCGTGCCCAGTCGGTCGATCCAGTCGCGCAGCTTGGTCGCGAGCAGGCCGACGGGCCAGGGGGCGTCCGCCGTGGGCGGCGGGGGCACGATCGTCATTCGTCTCCTGTCGTCGACCGATGTCGAGGATGCTCGGTGAGGGTGGGCAGGGTCGGCATCGGCCGCATCGACACGACTCGACCCGCCGCTCTCAGTACGCGACCAGTCGTCGCACCTACAATCGACTGGTGAGCCATATCACCAACGGCGCCCTTGCCATCGACCTGCCGACACCGCGTGTTCCTGCGGTGCGTAACAGGCTAAGGGATACCCCTGTCACTGGACACAAGCGTGTGCTGCTCGCGGCCCCACGCGGCTACTGCGCGGGCGTGGACCGAGCGGTGATCGCCGTCGAGAAGGCGCTGGAGCACTACGGTTCGCCCGTCTACGTGCGCAAGCAGATCGTGCACAACGTCCACGTCGTGTCGACGCTCGAGAGCCAGGGCGCGATCTTCGTCGACGAGGTCGACGAGGTCCCCGAGGGGTCGCACATCGTCTTCAGCGCGCACGGGGTCTCGCCGGCCGTCGTGCAGGGCGCGGCCGATCGCCAGCTGCAGGCCATCGACGCCACCTGCCCGCTCGTCACGAAGGTGCACCGCGAGGCCGTGCGCTTCGGCAGCCAGGGTCGGCACATCATCCTCATCGGTCACGCCGGGCACGAAGAGGTCGAGGGCACGATGGGTCATGCGCTCGATCGCACCACCCTCGTGCAGAACCCGGAGGAGGTCGACGACCTCGTCATCGACGACCCCGAGAACCTCGTGTGGCTCTCGCAGACCACGCTGAGCGTCGACGAGACCATGGAGACCGTGCGCCGCCTGCGAGAGCGGTTCCCGACCATCCAGAACCCTCCGAGCGACGACATCTGCTACGCCACGCAGAACCGCCAGGTCGCGATCAAGAAGGTCGCGCCCGAGGCCGATCTCGTGATCGTGGTCGGGTCGGCCAACAGCTCGAACAGCGTCCGTCTGGTCGAGGTCGCCCTCGAGCACGGGGCCAAGGCCGCCTACCGCGTCGACTTCTCGTCCGAGATCCGCCAGGAGTGGCTCGACGGCGTCGAGACCGTCGGCGTCACCTCGGGCGCCTCGGTTCCCGAGATCCTCGTCAAGGAGGTGCTCGACGACCTCGCCGACGCCGGCTACCTCGACGTCGCGGAGGTCGTCACGGCCGAGGAGGACCTCATGTTCTCGCTGCCGAAGGAGCTCCGCAAGGACGCGAGCGGTCAGGTCGACGCGCGCGGCCTCGGCGGTCGGACCCGATGACCGACGATCGTCAGCAGCCGCCCGTGGCGCAGCGCGACGAGCGTCCCCGCCCGCGGTACGGCGAGTACGCACCGGAGGGGTGGGTCAACCCCGTCGCCCCGGTCGAGACGCAGACCCCGACCCCGGGCCGGAGCGACGGCACTGCGCCCACTCCGCAGGCGGGCCCTCGAGACGACGCGACGACCCCCGGTGCGTGGGGCGCGCCTCCTCGTCCCGGTGCCGGTGATCTCTCGGGAGCCCGGCGCTTCGACCGGGTCGCCACGTTCGTCCTGCTGGGCATCGGTCTGTACAGCGTCATCTCGAACGTGGTGATGGCCTCGACGTTCTCGTCGACGCTGCTCTCCGCCCTCAGCGGCGCGGGCTACTCGACCGACGCCTTCACCGGCCAGGAGGCCCTGCAGCGCTCCGGCGTGATCATCGCCGTGCTGACCGTGGCGGTCTTCGCGATCACCCTCATGTGGAGCATCCGTCGACTGGCCGCCCGCAAGGTCACCTTCTGGGTGCCGTTGTCGGCCGGGGTGCTGATGTCGATCGTGCAGATGGTCCTCGTGCTCGGCGTCCTGTTCGGCGACGCGGCCTTCGTCCAGTCGATCCTCGACGGTTCGGGCCCCTCGCTCTGACGCTCTGATACGACGAGAACGGGCCCGCAGCGCATGCTGCGGGCCCGTTCGTCGTCTACGGCGAGGAGAGCCGAGGAGGCGCGGGTCAGCTCCCCGACTGACCGAACGAGCCGAGCTGCCTGGTCGCCTCGACGACTCGGGCCGCCATGGCGGACTCGGCGACCTTGCCCCAGGCGCGGGGGTCGTACTGCTTCTTGTTGCCGACCTCGCCGTCGGCCTTGATGAAGCCGTCGTAGTTCTTCAGCACCGTGTCGGCGATCGAGCGGCTGAAGGCGTACTGCGTGTCGGTGTCGAGGTTCATCTTGACGACGCCGTTCGAGACGGCCTCGCGGATCTCGGCGTCGGACGAGCCGGATCCGCCGTGGAACACGAGCTCGAGGGGCTTCTCGGCCGTGTCGAAGCGCTCGCGGATGCCCTGCTGGATCTCGCCGAGCAGCTCGGGACGCAGCTTCACGTTGCCCGGCTTGTAGACCCCGTGCACGTTGCCGAAGGTCAGGGCGGCGATGTACCGGCCGTTCTCGCCGAGGCCCAGGGCCTCGACGACCCGGGTGACGTCGCCGACCGTCGTGTAGAGGGCGTCGTTCGTGCCCTCGTGCTCGACGCCGTCCTCTTCGCCGCCGACGACGCCGATCTCGACCTCGAGGATGGCGTTGATCGCCCGGGTGCGCTTCAGCATGTCTTCGGCGATGGAGATGTTCTCGTCGAGGGGCACCGCGGAGCCGTCCCACATGTGCGACTGGAAGAGCGGGTTGCGACCCGCTCGCACCTCCTCCTCGCTGGCTGCGATGAGCGGCAGCACGAAGCCGTCTAGGGCGTCTTTGGGGCAGTGGTCGGTGTGGAGGGCCACGGTGATCGGGTAGTTCTTCGCGACCTCGGTCGCGAACTTCGCGAAGGCGATCGCCCCGGCCGCGCGGTTCTTGACGGTGTGCCCGGCGAAGTAGTCCGCGCCTCCTGTCGTCACCTGGATGATGCCGTCGCTGCCCGCCTCGGTGAGACCCTGCAGAACGGAGTTGATCGTCTGCGACGACGACACGTTCACGGCCGGGTAGGCGAAGCCCTTGGTCTTGGCCTTGTCGAGCATCTCGGCGTACTGCTCAGGGGTTGCGACGGGCATTGCATCTCCTTCGATTGCGGGTGGTGGCTGCAGCCACCACCCTAGTCAGCGACGATCGGGTGACGCCCGGAGGCCTCACCGGGGGTCGTGCCTCGACGGGCGTCGGCGAGGGAGGGCGAGCAGAACGAGCCCCGCGAGGGCCAGAGCCGCGCCGACGAGGGACGGGCCCGCGGCGTCCGCACCCGTGAAGGCCAGCCTCGGGGCGTCCGTGTCGCCGGGCGTCCGTGACGCCGTGTAGTCACCGGGGCCGGGGCCGGGACCGGTGCCGGAAGCGGAACCCCGGTCGGGCGGCAGGGGAGTCCCGTCGCCGCCGTTCACCGGCGCCGGCAGCATCCCGGCGTCGAGCCGATCGTGTCGGGTCACTCCCGTCAGACTGCCGTCGACGACGATCTCGTCGAGTCGGGTCTCGGCCGCTCCCCGCTCGTCGACGTCCGAGTCGAACTCGTCGTCGCCCAATTGCTGGAGCGTCCAGCCATGGGGCGCAGCCCCGAAGTCGACGACGTAGTCGCCCGGGCGCAGAGCGGTGAACTCGTAGCGGCCCTCGGCGTCGGTCTCGGTCTCGGCCGTCACGTCGTCGCCCCGGTCGTCCGTCCCGCGCAGGGACACCGCGTGCCCGGCGACCGCGGATTCGTCATCGGCGCGGACCCCGTCGGCATCCGAGTCGATCCAGACCCTGCTGCCGATCGATCCGGCCACGGCGCGTGTCGAGGCCACCGTCGACGTCGAGGTCCAGTCGATGCCGCCGACCCTGAGTCCGAAGGTCGAGGCCCAGGTCTCGAGACCGGCGGATGCGCCGTCGACGACCAGGTCGTGATGCACCTCCGCGCCGGCGGCTATGGGCTCGCTCCTCTCGACCCGGACGCCCGTGACCGCGGCGAACGAGGCCGGGCAGTCGTCGATCCCGAAGTCGTCCGCCAGGCACCAGGTCGTCTCACCGCCGTCGAGGTTGGACGGGTGGACGGGGTCGTGCGAGAGCTCGTCGGAGGGGGTCGTCGTGTACCGGATCACATCCGTCGGAGCGGCGGAGGAGAGCGGCCCGCCCAGCTCGGCCCGCTCGCCGGTGGTGCCTCGCCCGTCGGCGTCGTGGGGGAGGATCGTGATCAACGAGCTGTTCGGCAGGATGGTCGTGCCCGTGTTGCGATACGACAGGGTGAAGGTCGCATCGTCGCCGACCACGCGGACGGGCCGGTCGACGGTCTCCTCCGCGTCGAAGCCGCCGCCCTCGAGGACGGTCACCGTGCGGTGGGCGACTCGGGCCCAGAGCGCCGAGACGTCACGGGTCGACGCCACCACCGCCTCCAGCCGGGCCTCGCCGCCCACGGGGACGCTGTCGAAGCGGACGTCGAAGGTCAGCGGGTCGATCGTGTCGTTGACCGCGACCGGGGCGATCGACCAGGTGAGCCGCTGGCGGACGACCCCGTCGATCTCGATCCGATCGACCTCGGGGGTCGGGGAGGCGCTCCCCGGCACGAACGACGTGCCGGCCGGCAGATGGGCCTCGACCGTGACGGCCTCGTCGACCCGGTCGCGGGAGGCGTTCGTCAGGCTCGGGTACAGGGCGTAGGTCGTCGTCCCGCCGGCGGTGACGTAGGTCGTCTCGTCAGGTGTGCTGTCGGCGTCGTGACCGGGGTCGACGACGGCGCTCCGGATGCGGGCCATGTTGCTCGTCACCGTAAGGAAGTCGGCCCACCCTCCGTTGGCGGCCTCGGCGTCGCTCCGGTCGTTCGTCCACCCGGCGGTCGGGGATGTGCGGATGGCGGCGAAGGTGCGCGGGCGCGTCTCGTCGTCGAGGCGCGGCTCGATGCGGAGATGAGCGCCGAAGCTGATGGAGGTGGTGCCCGGGTGGTCGTACGTCCACCGCACCGCACCGACGGACTCGGCGCCGCCCGGCACGGATCGCGGATCGGCGTGCCACTCCAGATCGTCGTCGCCGCAGGTCGCGTCGCGAGCCGTGGTGGGGTCCGAGCCGTCGAAGGCCGCGAACTCGGGTCGGCCCGTCACCGCGGGGAGCGTCGACGTCGCCCAGACGCCGGCGCGCTGCTCGCGCAGCGTCTGCACCGAGTTGTCGAAGACGATGCACGAGACGGCCTCCTGCCACGGAGCCGTGCCGGAGTTGCGGACTCCGAGCATGCTCATGACCGGCTGTGCCGGCGTGACGTAGGGGAGGTTGTTCTTGCCGGAGAGGTTGAACGAAGCACCCGTCTCGACGTCGATGCCGAGATAGCGCAGCGAGCCGCCGGCACCTGAGCCCTTGCTGACGTCGCGGGCCACGGAGTTGTTCGCTACGGGCTCGCCCTCCCCGTCGTAGTTGGCTCGACCGCTCACGGAGTCGGCGACGAAGTCCCGGTAGGTGTTCGTCGCCCGGAACGTCCCCTGCTCGGTGAGCTCGGGGACCCACAGGGAGACGTAGGCCGACACGACGTACGGCAGCGCGCCTCCGAGGATGTCGCTGCCGAGCACGTTCTTGGTGGGGAGCGACGACATCGAGGTGTCGGCCCCGGTGATCGAGATCGACACCGGTTCGCCCGGTGCCGCCTGGCTGCAGACGATCGTGCCCGAGTCGACGACGTTGGTCGACCCGCCGCCGACGCCGCCCGGCATCGACTCGACCTGGCCCGTGTTCGGGCCGCAGGCCGGAGCGCCGTCGAGGGGGGAGAGCACCGCCGGGCTGGCGTCGCCGCCGTACATGCGCGAGACGTCGTCGACGAGGGTCATGCGCTCGCCGAGGGGCTCGACCCCGAGGAGCCCGCCGCCCTCGACGAGACCGTTCCAGTGGACGAGGAGCGGGTAGACGAGGCGGAAGCCGGGAGTGACGCCGTCGGGACCCACGGCCTCGGCGAGCGTGGGCAGGGCGCGGTTCATGGATACGTCGTAGCGGGGCGCCGCCGATACGACGAGCGAGGGGGCGACGGCGCGGACGGGATCGTTGGCATCGGCGCGGGCCTCTGCGGTGACCGTCAGAGACGTCGCGTGAGGGAGGGCGACGGCGACCGAGGCGGCCACGCTCACCGTGCGGGCGCCGCTCGTCAGCGTGCCCAGTCGGCAGCGGAGGACGTCGCCCTCGATGGCGGACCCCTCGCGGGCGCAGTCGTCGGGCAGGCGCGACCAGCCGAGCCCGGGAGGCGCGGTGAGGGAGAACTCGCCACCCGACGCCGTGCCCTCGGTCGTGCCCACGGTCACGCCGTAGACCACCGCGTCACCCGTGCGCACGATGCCGTTCGCGGGGCCGCTGTCGCCCCCGGGGCGGTCGTCCGCCGTGAATCGGCCGAGACCGTCGCTCGTCACGCGGACGGCGATCTCGACGTCGTTCGAGTTCGGCGTGGACGCGGCGGAGGCGATGGACGGGTCGCCGAGGACGACGACGAGCGCGGCCACGGCGGCGGTCAGCACCCTCGCGGATCGACGGGAGGTGAGCTTCATGGGCGCCTTTCGGTGGAACACGAGTTCTGGATGCGATCTGCAAACATATCGCACGTTGTCGAACGTCGACGACGCCGGACTATGCTTCAGGAATGGCTGACTCACCCTCCGGAACCCTGTACTCGCACCCCGATCGAAACCTCGGAATGGAGCTGGTCCGGGCGACCGAAGCGGCCGCGATCCGCTCCGCCCCCTTCATCGGCAAGGGCGACAAGAACGCCGCCGACAAGGCCGCCGTCGACGCGATGCGGAAGTTCCTCGGCACCGTCGCCTTCGACGGCGTCGTCGTCATCGGCGAGGGCGAGAAGGACGAAGCGCCGATGCTCTTCAACGGCGAGCACGTCGGCAACGGCTTCGGCCCCGCCTGCGACATCGCCGTCGACCCCATCGACGGCACGAGCCTCACCGCCGCCGGTCGCATGAACGCCCTGTCGGTCATCGCGGTCAGCGACCGCGGCAGCATGTTCGACCCCAGCGCCGTCTTCTACATGGACAAGATCGTCACCGGGCCCGAGGGCGTCGGCATCATCGATCTCGATCGTCCGATCGGCGAGAACATCGTGGCGCTCGCCTCGGCCAAGGGCATCGCCGTCGAGGACATGCAGATCGCGGTGCTCGACCGCCCCCGTCACGCCGACCTGATCGCCCAGATCCGCGCCGTCGGCGCGTCGACCCGTCTGCTGCTCGACGGCGACGTCGCCGGCGGCATCAACGCCGCCCGCCCCGACTCGCGCATCGACATGTGCGTCGGCGTCGGCGGCACCCCCGAGGGCATCATCACGGCCTGCGCCGTGAAGGCCCTCGGCGGTCTCATCCTCACGCGTCTCGCCCCGAAGGACGACGCCGAGCGCCAGAAGGCCATCGACGCCGGTCACGACCTCGACCGCGTGCTCGACCAGGACGACCTCGTGACCGGCGACAACGCCTACTTCGTCGCCACCGGTGTCACCGACGGCGCGCTGGTCGCCGGTGTCACGCGCAAGCAGGGCATGATCCGCACCTCGAGCATCGTGCTGCGCTCGCACTCGGGCACGATCCGCCGCGTCGAGGCCGACCACCTCGTCTCGAAGTGGTACGGAGAGACCGCCTAGCCCCTGAGGCTATTCGTCGTCCGCCCTCGCGCCGTGTCGTTCTCGATCGGCGTCGAGGGCGGACGTCAGTTCGGCGGCCGTCAGGTCGCGCGGGGTCTCTTCGATGGGCGTCGGTGCGGCGAGCACCTTCGTCTCGTCGAGCATGCTGAGGCGACGGGCTGACGGCAGGACGGTGCGTTCGAGGGAGCCGACGAAGCGGTTGTAGTCGGACACCGACCCGCGGAGCGATCTGCCGAGCTTGTCGACGTGACCGGCCATCGTCGAGAGGCGGCCGTACAGCTCTCTGCTGAGATCGAAGAGCGTCTTGGCCTCGGCGGTGACGACGTCCTGCTGCCAGCTGAAGGCGATGGTCTTCAGCACCGACCAGAGGGTGACGGGGGACGCCAGCGCCACCCGCTTCTGGAACGCGTAATCCATGATCGAGGGGTCGGCTTCGAGCGCCGAGGCGACGAGCGACTCGCTCGGGATGAAGGCGATGACCAGCTCGGGTGACGACTCGAGCCCCGACCAGTAGCTCTTCGAGGCGAGGGCGTCGACGTGGGCGCGCAGCGCCTTGACGTGCTGGTTGAGCAGGGCCTCGCGTCGGGCCCCTTCCTCGCCGCCGGCCGTCGCGGGGATGGCACTGGCCTCGAGGTACGAGGTGAATGGCACCTTGGCGTCGACGGCGATGTTCTTGCCCCCCGGCAGGTGCACCACCATGTCGGGGCGTCCCGTGCCCGCGTCGGAGTGGATGCTCGTCTGGACGTCGAAGTCGACGCGCTCGACCAGGCCGGCGGCCTGCACCACGTTGCGCAGCTGGGTCTCGCCCCAGACCCCTCGGGTGCTGTTCGACTTGAGCGCCGACGCGAGACTCTCGGCGGTGCTCCGCAGGCGCTCTTCGGACTCCGCCGCGCTGCGCAGCTGCTCGCTGAGCGCGCCGTACTGGTGGGTGCGCTGCTCTTCGAGCTCGGCGACCTTCTGCTGCACGGCGGCGAGACTCTGCGCGACCGGGCTGAGGGCGGTCAGAACGTGCCCCTCGGAGCGGGTGCGCTCGGCCTCGGTGATGCGGATGTCACGGAGACGGTCTTGGAATTCGGCGAGCCGCGCCTCCTGCCCCGCGATCTGCCGACGGTACTGCTGGTCTTGCTCGTGGAGCCGCTCTTGGTACGACTCGGCGGTCGCCCGCGCCGCTGCGGCGTCGGCGGCCAGCTGCGCGGCGGTCGCGGCGTTGCGGGAGCGGCCGGCCAGAGCGCCGACGAGGGCCCCGACGACGAGTGCGACGAGAGCGAGGAGGAAGGCGACGAGCGAGGAGACCATGTCGAGCAGTGTGGCAGCGGCCACCGACATCGCTCGCTGGCGAGCCTGACTCGGAGGGTAGTGGCTCAGAGGGTCAGCTGAAGAAGACCTTGAGTCGCCGTCTGGTCGGCTCGGCGCCCTCGGGCTCGGGCAGTGGGGTCGGCTTCAAGACCTTCATCTTGACGGTGGCGAGCGACGCGAGCTCGACGAGATCGTCGGCGCCGTGGAACGCCGATGCGTGCGTGACGATCGCCGCGCAGGCCTCGGCGTCGGCCAGCGCGTCGTGGTGCGAGAAGCCGGTGAACCCGGCGGCCGCGGCCGCGAGGGGGAGGCGGTACGAGTCGAGCGTGTACGTCTTGCGGGCGACCTGGAGGCTGCAGAGATAGGACCAGGCCGGGGGAGTGAGCCCGGTCGCGGCGCAGGCGGCCTTGATGACGCCCATGTCGAAGCCGGCGTTGTGAGCGACGAAGACGTCGTCGCCGGCGAAATCGGCGATCAGGTCGAACTGCTCGGCCCAGCCGAACGCGTCGACGACGTCGGAGGCGACGATCCCGTGGATGCGCGTGTTCCACTCGGAGAACTCGTCGTGCCCCGCAGGCGGCTGGATCAACCAGCCCGCCTTGTCGACGACGACGCCGTCGCGGACCTTGACGAGGCCGACGGAGCAGGCGCTGGCGCTGCTCGAGTTCGCGGTCTCGAAGTCGATCGCGGTGAAGTCGATGGGCATTGGGTCATGGTCTCACGCGCCTCCGACAGTCCCTCCACAGGACCGGTCGGAAGGCGACCCGCGCCTCCTCGGGTCCGCCCCGCCCCGGTGACACGGCATGGCCGGTACGCTTGACCCTCGTGGCTCTCACTATCGCGATCGTCGGACTGCCCAATGTCGGCAAGTCCACCCTGTTCAACGCCCTGACCAAGAACCAGGTGCTGGCGGCGAACTACCCGTTCGCGACCATCGAGCCGAACGTCGGCATCGTCAACCTGCCCGACCCGCGCCTCAAGGTGCTCGCCGGCGTCTTCGGCAGCGAGAAGATCCTGCCCGCGCCGGTGTCGTTCGTCGACATCGCCGGCATCGTCAAGGGCGCGAGCGAGGGCGAGGGGCTCGGCAACAAGTTCCTGGCGAACATCCGCGAGGCCGATGCCATCGCCGAGGTCGTGCGCGGCTTCGACGACCCCGACGTCGTGCACGTCGATGGCAAGGTCGACCCCGAGAGCGACATGGGCACGATCAACACCGAGCTGATCCTGGCCGACCTCGAGACCGTCGAGAAGGCGCTCGTGCGCTACGAGAAGGAGCTCCGCCTCAAGCGCGTCGAGCCGATCGTGCACGAGACCGCCGTGGCCGCCCGCGACGCCCTGCAGCGCGGCGAGGCGCTGTCGTCGACGAGCATCGACCTCGAGCCGATCCGCGAGCTGGGGCTGCTCACCGCCAAGCCCTTCATCTACGTCTTCAACGTCGACGAGGCCGTGCTGACCGACGAGGCGCGCAAGGCCGAGCTGCAGGCGCTCGTGTCGCCGGCCGAGGCGATCTTCCTCGACGCGCAGGTCGAGTCCGAGCTGATCGGCCTGGACGACGACGACGCGGCCGAGCTGCTCGCGTCGCTCGGGCAGGACGAATCGGGTCTCGACCAGCTCGCCCGCATCGGGTTCGAGACGCTGGGGCTGCAGACCTACCTGACGGCCGGCCCGAAGGAGACCCGCGCCTGGACGATCGGCAAGGGCTGGAAGGCTCCGCAGGCCGCCGGCGTGATCCACACCGACTTCGAGAAGGGCTTCATCAAGGCCGAGGTCATCTCGTACGACGACCTCGTCGAGACCGGCTCCATCGCGGAGGCGCGCTCGGCGGGCAAAGCCCGCATCGAGGGCAAGGAGTACGTCATGCAGGACGGCGACGTGGTGGAGTTCCGCTTCAACAACTGACCGATCTGCTGGTTCTCTCTAGCCGGGCGGTGGCGCGGGGTAGCGTTGGGGGAGCCCGCGTCCGTGGGTGGCGCAGCCATCCGGGGGGACCATGAGCAGGCGAGACGTCGGACGTCGGAGGTGCTCCGCGAGACGGACAGCCGCAGGCGTTGTGCTGATGACAGTGCTCATGGCCTCGGGCGGTTGCAGTCGCGCCGAGAGCGCGAATGCCGAGATGGCCGGTCCTCGGACCGTCGCAGACGAGGTCGTCGCGGAACTCGCGTCGGGGCGCGAGGCCATCGGTGGGGACTGGCTAGGCGGCTGGGATCTCGCGACCCGGCCCTGCCCGGAGGGCGGCGACCAGTTCGCGGGGTATTTCGAGCAGCAGCCCGCGCGGGATCGCGACGAGTCCGAGGCGGCGATCCGCGCCTCCTTGGGGGCCGACGTCCGCGACATGACCCGCACCGAACGCCCCGACGGCAGCGTCGAGGTCCTGCTCGCGCGCGACGACGGATTCCTGGTGCTCCTCACGGTCACCGACGAGAAAACCAGTCTCACCACGACGAGCGCCTGCTTCGCCGACGACGTCGACCCGAACCCGACCGACTACCTGCCGGCGACCGAGCCCGATGTCACGGTGCTCTGAATGTCCGCCTCACGACGCGCGCTGATCGTCGGCGTCACCGCCCTCGCGATGGTCGCCCTGCTCACCGGCTGCGCGCCGGGCGACGGCCCGGCCACCGCAGCCGTCGACCCTCCGGCGGCCGCCGACGAGATCGTCGGGGCCGTGGCCGCCGGTCGCGAAGCGGTCGGTGGCGAGTGGCTGGGCGGCTGGGATCCGAACCTCGGATCGTGCCCCGAGGGCGAGCAGTTCGCCGGCTACTTCGAGCAGCAGCCGGCCCGCGACCGCACGGCATCGGAGCGCGGAGTGCGCTCGGCGCTCGCACCCTACGGCGACGACGTCGTCCGGACCGATCGCCCCGACGGCAGCGTCGAGCTCCTGCTCGCCCGCGACGACGGGTTCCTGGTGCTCGTGACGATCACCGACGCCAAGACGAGCTTCATCGCCACGAGCACCTGCTTCGAGGACGACCTCGACATCGACACGGCCGAGGTGCTGCCGCAGACGGAACCGGGCGTCGCGCCTCTCTGACACCGCGCCTCCTCGGTCCGGCTCGGCCTCGCGACCGGCCCGGGCGGGGCCGCGCGTGACAGCCCGGCGAGCGTCAGCGCAGCAGGGTGTCGCGGGGGTACTCGCCGAAGCGCTTGACGTAGGCGGCGGAGAATCGGCCGAGGTTGCCGAAGCCCCAGCGGCGGGCGATCTCCGAGACGAGTGCCTCGTCGCGCGACGACGCGACGAGCTCGTCGTGCGCCTTGTCGAGACGCACCTGCCGCAGGTAGTTCATCGGGCTCGCACCGAGGTGGTCGTTCATCGCCTGCTGCAGCGTGCGCGTGTGCATGCCGGCGGCCCGCGCGATGTCAGCCGGTGTGATGGGCTGATCGGCGTACGCGTGCACGTACTCGACCGCGACGCGGAGGCGCGCCGTCCGCTCGGTCCGCAGGCTGCTCGGCACGTCGACCGCCTGCCAGGGGAAGAGGTCGAGCATCGCGCGCACCAACGTGACCTGCGCCTCGTGGCGGAGCAACGGCGACGCCTTCTCGGTGACGATGGCGGGCGTGGTGGCGCTGATGGCGGCTCGCCAGGCGACCAGCGCCTCCGGCGTGGGGGCTGCGGTGTGGTCGAAGACGATGCGCTGCGAGGGGCCACCGTGGCGCTCGGTCGCGAGGTCTTCGAGGAACGTCGCGTCGGCGTGCACCATGTTGTTTCGGTGCGGCGTCATCATGAACGAGAACGACGTCTCGGACGGGATCAGGAACGGCTGCCCGCCGAGACTCGTCAACTGCCCGCCGTGGTGCTCGATCGTGGCCGTGCCCGAGCGCAGCCACGACACGACGTAGTCCTTCGAGTAGGGGACGTCGCCTTGCAGATGCCCGGTGAAGGTGGCGGTGCGGAGGCTCATGCGCTCGTCGCCGGCGCTGGCGTAACGGAACACGAACGGCTCGTCGGAGCGGCGGGCGCGGAAGTGACGACCGCGGTACAGATCTTGGAGGCGCGCGCAGGCGTCGAGGAGATCGTCGGTTCCCTCTTCGGAGCGGCGGAAGGCCGGGTCGACCTGCACGGCGATCGGGCGGGTGTCGCCCTCCTGCGGGGGTGCGTAGGCGCTCGTCATTAATCCTCCTGGTCCGATGCGGTCCGGTGCCGAGGCGCGTGGCGGACGCCCGGGTACGTCATTGAGACGTTCCGCGAGACGGAAACGTCACGAATCCGTCGGACCTGAGGGTTGTTCGGAGATCACGGGGCGCTCGATGGGGGCTCGGCGCGCCCCAGAACGGGGGTGCGCCGTCACCACCATCGACGGGGGTGCGCCGTCACCACCACCGACGCTCACGCGGCACGAGACCGGCCAGCAGACCCACGGAGGCGAAGACGCTCACGACGCCGACGAGCGCGAGCGGCCCGTCACCCGAGGTCGTGACCAGCAGCACCACGCCCACGACGAGAGCGACGAGGCCTGCGACCAGGCGGCCCGTCCGGCTCGGCTGTTTCGTCGGGTCGCACCGGGGCACGCCGAACTCACGCCGCTGGCTCATCAGGCGACGCACGCGACGAACGCGACGCGAAGACGAGACCCCCGTCGAACCGTCGACGGGCCCGTCGACCACGCGTCCCCACCTGTCGCACCACTCGCCCGGCCCGATCTCAGGGCACCGGCCATGGACGGCCGTCTCGGCGTCGGCGATGTCGGCCGGGTGATGGAGGTCCAGCACCGAGGCCAGACTGACGCCGTCCTCGAGGCGACCGTCGGGCCACCAGGCGTCGAACGAGACGCGGCGGTGCGGCCGGCCGCCCCACCATGTTCGAGCCTTGAACGCCACGGCTCGCACGGCCACCGGTCTCTCGGTCTCTCGGCTCATGCCTCGATGGTGGCACGAGCACGCACGGCGCCACCGGTCCCGGGCGTGAGTCTGCCTCGTCTAAGGTCAGGCATGAGCCGAATCACGCCCGCCCCCGCACTGCTGCGCCTCGGCGTCCTCGCGACCTCCCGCAAACCCGACGAGCGGCGCCTCCCGATCCACCCCGCCCACCTCGAGCGGATCGACGCCGATCTGCGTGCGAGCATGACCCTCGAGCGCGGCTACGGCCTGCGCTTCGGCATCCCCGACTCCGACCTCGAGCCGCTCGTGGCCCTCGCCGACCGTGGGCAGATCATCGCCGACAGCGACGTCGTCCTGTTGCCGAAGCCCCAGGCTGACGACCTCGCCGGGCTGCGCGACGGGCAGACCCTCTGGGGCTGGCCGCACTGCGTGCAGGACCGCGAGATCACCCAGCTCGCCATCGACAAGAAGCTCACCCTCATCGCGTGGGAGGCCATGAACCACTGGCAGCCCGACGGCGGCTACGCCCTGCACGTCTTCCACAAGAACAACGAGCTCGCCGGCTACTGCTCGGTGCTGCACGGCCTCCAGCTCTGCGGCTCGACGGGCGACTACGGCCGCCGCCTGAGCGCCGTCGTGATCGGCTTCGGCGCCACCGCCCGCGGGGCCGTCACCGCCCTGAACGCGCACGGCATCCACGACGTGCGCGTGCTGACCAACCGCAACATCGCGGCCGTCGGCTCGCCCATCCCCTCGGTCGACATCCATCAGTTCGAGCACGACCCCGAGACCCCCGGCGCCAGCACGGTGAACACGCCCGACGGTCCGGTCGCCCTCGCGCCCTTCCTGGCCGCGAACGACATCGTCGTGAACTGCACCCTCCAAGACCCCAACGCGCCCCTGACCTACCTGCGGACGAGCGACCTCGCGACGTTCCGCCCCGGCAGCCTCATCGTCGACGTCTCGGTCGACGAGGGCATGGGCTTCGACTGGGCCCGCGCGACGACCTTCGCCGAGCCGATGATCACCGTCGGCGAGACGACGAACTACTACGCCGTCGACCACAGCCCGTCACTGCTGTGGAACTCGACCACATGGGAGATCAGCGAGGCGCTGATGCCGTTCCTCCGCACCGTGATGGAGGGCCCCGCCTCGTGGCGCGAGTCCGACACGATCCGCCGTGCCATCGAGATCGAGGAGGGGCGGGTCGAGAACGACGCGATCCTCATCTTCCAGGGCCGGTCGCCCGAGTACCCGCACCTGGCTCTCGACGCCTGACCCGGGCGGCGCGCGGGCGGCGGCAAGCGGCGGGCGGCGGACAGTACGAGATCAGGGCCGAGGAGGCGCGGCGAGGGCCGCGACGACCCGTTCCGTCCCGAACTCCCACGCGTCGTCGACGTCGCCGCCGAGCTGGAACCCGCCGTTCAGCTCCATCACGACGAAGCCGGCCACCCAGGCCGTGAGCGTGCGGGCCGCTGCGAGGGCGTTCTCGGCGCCGGCGAGCTCCTCGCCGACCCGGAGGGCCGCCCGGCTGGCCTCGGCCCCGAACTCCGCTCGCGCTCGCGGCATGCCGGGGCCCGGGGTCATGACGAGCTGGAACGCGGCCGGTCGCTCGTGCGCGAACGACCGGAATCCGTCGAGCACCTGGCGAGCGCTCTCAGCCCCGTCGAGGTGGACGGCCAGATCGGAGAGGGTGGCCTCCGCGACCAGCTGGACCAGCGCCTCCCTGCTGTCCACGCGTTTGTAGAGCGAGGGGGCGCGCACGCCGACGCGGGCCGCGACGGCGGCCATCGTGAGACCGGCGGGGCCGTCGGTCTCGAGCAGCTCGCGGGCGGCGGCGACGATGGCTTCGAGGGAGGTGCGCTCAGGAGACGGCATCCGTCGAGTATAGCTATTGACAGTAGCCATGAAGGCTAATTACAGTAGCCATCATGGAACTCACCCCCTCCCTCCACCGCATCGGCAACGACGTGGTCGCCGCCTACTTCGTCGTCACCCCCGCCGGTGTCACCGTCATCGACGCCGGGCTGCCCGGTCTCCACACCGAACTCGTCGCCGAGCTGGCTCTGATCGGCCGCTCGCTCGCGGACGTGAAGGGGCTGATCCTCACGCACGGCGACGGCGATCACATCGGCTTCGCCGAGCGCCTGCGTCGCGAGCACGGCGTGCCCGTCTTCATCCACGCCGGCGACGCCGCCCGAGCGAAGGGCGGCGCCAAGCCCAAGAACGCCAAGCAGCAGATGCGACTCGGCGCCCTGCTCGGGTTCGTCGCCTACACGCTGCGCAAGGGCGGCGCGAAGACGACCTGGCTCACCGAGGTCGTCGAGCTGCAGGGCGGCGAGACCCTCGATCTGCCGGGGTCGCCGCAGATCATCCCGATGCCCGGGCACTCCGAGGGCAGCATCGCCGTGTTCGTGCCCGGCGTCGACGCCGTGTTCGTGGGCGACGCCCTGACGACGCGGCACGTGCTGACCGGTGCGGTCGGGCCTGCACCGGCGCCGTTCACGGACGAGCCGGAGCAGGCCCTCGACTCGCTCTCGGCGCTCGTCGAGACCCGCGCGACCTGGGTGCTGCCCGGTCACGGCGCCCCCTGGAGCGGCGGGGTCGCAGCCGCCGTCGAGGCCGTTCGCGCCGCCGCCCGCCGCTGCTAGACCGTCGCGGGCACCGCCGCCGGCACCACGCGCACCAGCACGGCCTTCGACACCGGCGTGTTGCTGCCGATCGACGCGCTGTCGAGCGGGACGAGCACGTTCGCCTCGGGGAAGTACGCGGCCGCGCAGCCCCGCGCCGTCGGATACGCCACGACCCGGTAGTCGCGCAGCACGCGCTCGACGTCGTCCGTCCACTCGGTGAAGACGTCGACCCGCTGGCCGTCGACGAGGCCCAGCTCGGCGAGGTCGTCGGGGTTGATGAAGACGACCTCGCGCCCCTTCTTGATGCCGCGGTAGCGGTCGTTCAGGCTGTAGATCGTGGTGTTGTACTGGTCGTGCGACCGCAGGGTCTGCAGCAGGAGGCGCCCCGCCGGCCGCTCGACGTGCTCGAGCTCGTTGACCGTGATCATCGCCTTGCCCGCCGCTGTGTCGAACGTCCGCGAGTCGCGGGGCCCGTTGGGCAGCACGAAGCCGTCACGACTGCGCACCCGCTCGCTGTACCGCTCGAAACCCGGCACGACCCGGCTGATGTGGTCGCGCAGCGTGTCGTAGTCGTCTTCGAACGCCTGCCAGTCGATCTCGAGATCGGCGCGATCACGGAGTGTCACTCGGGCGAGTCTGCTGACGATGGCGACCTCGGACAGCAGGTCGGGCGCGACCGGCGGCACCTGGCCGTGGCTGCCGTGCACCGAGCAGACGGTGTCTTCGACGGAGACGAACTGCGGACCCGACTTCTGCACGTCGATCTCGGTGCGACCGAGGGTCGGCAGGATGAGCGCCTCGGCACCCACGACGGCGTGCGACCGGTTCAGCTTGGTCGACACCTGGACGGTCATCTCCGTGCCGCGCATGGCGGCCTCGGCCAGCTGGGTGTCCGAGATCGCGGCCACGAGGTTGCCGCCCATGCCCATCCAGAACTTGATCCGCCCCTCCTGCATGGCCTTGATGCCCTTGAGCGCGTCGACGCCGTGCTCCCGCGGCGGGTCGAAGCGGAACTCCCGCTGCAGCGCGTCGAGGAACTGGTCGGACATCTGCTCCCAGATGCCCATCGTGCGGTCGCCCTGCACGTTGCTGTGCCCGCGGATCGGCGAGGCCCCGGCGCCGGGTCGGCCGATGTTGCCGCGCAGCAGCAGCAGGTTGATGATCTCCTTGATGGTGTCGACGGCCTTGCGGTGCTGCGTGATGCCCATCGCCCAGGTGATGATCACGCGTTCGGCCGAGATGTAGCGCTCGGCGAGCTCGTCGATCTCGGCGCTCGTGATGCCCGTGGCGAGCAGCACCTCGTCGTCGTCGACCTTGGCGATGTGCTCGCGGAAGGCGTCGAGCCCCACGGTGTGCTCGGCCAGGAACCCGTGGTCGAGCACGGTGCCGGGCGCGGCGTCCTCTGCGGCGAGCACGCGCTTCGCGACCGCCTGCAGCAGGGCCATGTCGCCGCCCAGCCTGATCTGCACGAACTGGTCGGCGATGTTCGTGCCGCGACCCACGATGCCGCGCGGCAGCTGCGGGTTCTTGTACCTGCGGAGACCGGCCTCGGGCAGCGGGTTCACGGCCACGATCGCCGCGCCGTTGCCTTTCGCGTCTTCGAGCGCCGTGAGCATGCGGGGGTGGTTGGTGCCGGGGTTCTGCCCCAGCACGATGATGAGGTCGGCCTGCTCGAAGTCGTCGTAGGCGATCGTCGACTTGCCGACGCCGACGGTCTCGCCCATGGCCGCACCCGTCGACTCGTGGCACATGTTCGAGCAGTCGGGCAGGTTGTTGGTGCCGAAGGCCCGCACGAACAGCTGGTACTCGAACGCCGCCTCGTTCGAGGTGCGACCCGAGGTGTAGAACGACGCCTCATCGGGGCTGTCGAGCGAGTTCAGCCTGTCGCCGATGATCTCGAACGCGCGCTCCCAGCTGACCGGCTCGTAGTGGTCGCTGCCGACGGGCTTGTGCACCGGCGTCGTCAGGCGGCCCTGCATGCCGAGCCAGTACTCGGACTTCTCGAGCAGGTCGTCGATCGAGTGCTCGGCCCAGAACGAGTCGGGCACGAGCACCGGGTTGGCCTCCCAGGTGACCGCCTTGGCGCCGTTCTCGCAGAACTCCGCGACCTTGCGGTGGTTCGGGTCGGGCCAGGCGCAGCTCATGCAGTCGAAGCCGTCCTTCTGGTTCAGCGAGGTCATCAGCTTCACGGTGCGGGCGAGACCGAGCTGCTTGATGGCGGGCTCCATCGAGTGCAGCACGCCGGGCACGCCGGCCGCCCACTCGCGCGGGGGGCCGACCTCGATGTCGTCGTCGTTCACGTCGTCGACGGGGGGCTTCTCGGTCACGGTCTCGATCCGATCGTCAGGGGCACGGGGGAGGAGGCGCGGGTCGCGCCCGAAGGGGAGGTCGAGGAGGCGCTGGTCGCGTCGCCGGAGGAGGTCGAGGAGGCGCTGCTCGCGTCGCCGGAGGAGGCGCGCGCCGTCTCGTCGGGAGCCCCCAGCCGGTCGGGTCGCGAGTACACGACCATCGAGCGGCCGCGGAGGAACCCCACGATGGTCACGCCGAGCTCGGTCGCCAGGTCGACGGCGAGCGACGACGGCGCGGACACGGCGGCGAGCATCGGGATGCCGGCCATCGACGCCTTCTGGGTGAGCTCGAAGGAGGCGCGACCCGAGACCATCAGGACGGTGCCGCTCAGGGGGAGCCGCCCCTCCTTCACGGCCCAGCCGACGACCTTGTCGACGGCGTTGTGCCGACCGACGTCTTCACGCAGCACGAGCAGCTCGCCCGTCGCGCCGTCGAAGAGGGCGGCGGCATGCAGCCCGCCGGTCTTGTCGAAGACGTCTTGGCCCTCGCGAAGCCGATCGGGGAACGTCGCCAGCAGGGCCGGGTCGAGCACGAGCGGATCGTGCAGCACCGAGTGCTGCGACTTGGTGCGCACCGCGTCGATGGAGGCCTTGCCGCAGAGACCGCACGAGCTCGTCGTGTAGAAAGCGCGCTCGAGGCTCGGATCGGGGGCGGGCACCCCGGGGGCGAGTGCGACGTCGAGCACGTTGTAGGTGTTGAGCCCCTCGGCCGTCGCGCCGGCGCAGTACCTCGCGGCGGCGAACTCGTCGCCGGTCGAGATGACGCCCTCGGAGACCATGAAGCCGGCCGCGAGATCGAAGTCGTGGCCAGGCGTCCGCATGGTGATGGCGAGCGAGCGCCCGCCCACGCGGATCTCGAGGGGCTCTTCGACGGCGAGGGTGTCGATCGTGCGCCGGACTCCGGTCGACCCGTCGTCGTCGACGGTCAGCCGGGTCACGGGTTTCCGTGACGTTATTCGTGCCATGGGTCAGGTCTACCCCCGTTCGCCGCAGATCACCATGGGAGCGCCAGCGCCGGCACGGTCTCGCCGGCCCGGGCGCCGCCCTCGGGCACGATCAGCAGACCGTCGGCGTCGGCCAGACCGCGCAGCATGGCCGACGACTGCCGCACGGTCGGCAGCGCGCCGTCGACCGTGTCGCGGTACGCCTGCACGAGCACGCCCGAGCGCGGGTGCGGCACGTCGACGGCGAGGGTCACCTGCCGAGGAGGCGCGGGTCGCCGCCCGAGCAGCCCCCCGATCAGAGGCGCCCCGACCACGACGAGCCCGACGAACGCGGCCATCGGATTGCCGGGCAGGCAGAGGTGGAGTGTGCTGCCGCGCCGAGCGACGAGCAGCGGCTGCCCGGGGCGCATCGCCATCCCGTCGACGACCAGCTCGGCGCCGAGACGGTCGAGCGCCGCCCGGACGTGGTCGGTGCTGCTGTGCGCCGTGCCGCCCGTCGTGACGACGAGAGCGGCGTCGGGGCGGTCGAGGGCTGCGATCGTGGCCTCGAGATCGTCGGCGACCCGCTCGCTCGACACCTCGCCCGCCCCGAGGGACTGCAGGAGGCGCGGCACCGGCACTGAGAAGACGTCGCGCACGCTGCCCGGTCGCGGCACACCCGACGGCACGATCTCGTCGCCGAGCACGGCGACGGCCACCAGGGGTCTCGCGACGACGGCGACGTCGTCGAGCCCGGAGACGGCCGCCACCGCCACGCGCGGAGGGGTGAGACGGGTGCCGCCGACGAAGAGCAGGTCGCCGGGTCGGGCCTCTTCGCCGGCGCGGCGGATGTGCTGCGGAGGAGCCGCCGGTTCGCCGACGGCCGTGAGCAGGCCGTCGACGATCAGCCCGGACTCCGAGCGCAGCACGCGGTCGGTGCCGACGGGGATGACGGCGCCCGTCGTGATCGGCCGGGCGGTGCCGGTGTCCAGACCAGGCTCGCCGGGGTCGACCGGCCCCGCGACGATCGTCGGACCGAGCCGCCACGGCCCACCGCCGCGGACAGCCCAGCCGTCCATCGCGGAGGCGTCGAAGCCGGGCACGGACGCCAGCGCACGGAGGTCTTCGGCGAGGGTGCGGTCGACCGCCTGATCGAGACCGACCCGTTCGGCGGCACCGCGGAGGGAGAGACCGGCCTCGTGCGCGGCGGTGCGAGCGGCCTGCCAGTCGGCGCGGACGAGCGTCACGCGGTCGGATCGCCCGGGTTCGGGTCGCCCGCGGTCGCCCCGGTCGCGAGCTCGGTGGCGATCGCCACGGCCCGCGCGACGTCGGCTTCGGTGCCGCCGGCCAGACCCGCGGCGTAGCCGACCAGGTACGTGGTGAGGGGTGCGGCCGGTCGGGCCACGTTGTGCGCGGCGTCTCGGGCCAGATCGAGCACGGTCGCGACGTCGATCACGGTGTCGGCGGGCAGACCCAGGGCGGTCGTCAGTCGAGCGGCCCAGTCGTCGAGTTCGGAGGGGGTGTCGGTCATGTGCACACTCAACCAGCAGCCGGTGACATCGGGGTCGACGCGGGTCGCACGCCCAGCCGCTCGGCGTCGGCGGGCGTGTCGACGTCGGCGCAGAGCGCGTCGTCGAGCGCGACCTCGTCGAGGTCGAGTCCGTCGAGCAGTCGTCGCATCGAGAGCCCGGCCAGCGGCCCGTCCGCGAGGAGCGCGTCGAGCCGATCGTGCAGGGCGGCCGTGCGGTAGAGCGCGAGCAGCGGCTGCCGACGTCCGTCGCCGTCGAGGGCGATCAGGCCGTCGCCGGTGTCGTCCGCCCCGCTCCGCCCCTCTCGGAGGGCGCGGACGGCGGCGGAGGCGCGGGGCAGATCGCAGGCCAGCACGAGGGTCGACGGCGACGGATCGTCGACGGCGGCGAGTCCGGCGGCGAGGGCGGCCACCGGGCCCGACCACGGTGGATCCTCGCGGGTCGATATCGCGTCGGCGGGGAGGGCGGCCCCGTCGCGGGCGCCGACGACCACCAGGGTCGCCGCACCCGACGCGGCCTCCACGGCCTCCGACAGCAGGGTCACGCCCCGGGTCGTGAACGCCGTCTTGTCGACCCCGCCCACACGGGAGGCGCGCCCGCCGGCGAGCAGGACGGCGTCGAAGACGGGGAGCATGCGACCATCCTGCGCGGTGGAGACCGGGCGCGGCCACGACGGGGCCGTGCCAGCGGGCTCCGACGTCGAGCCTTCAGGACGACACGTGTCATCCTGACGGGCGAGGAGCGACGACCCGCTCCGCCAATAGTCTCGGGGCAGCGGCCGGGGGTCGTCCCGACACCGCCGGTCTGCGGCACCACGGAGGTAGAACATGAAGCGCATCCTGACGGGCCTGGCGGTCGCCACTGCAGGCGCGGCACTGCTGGCGGGCTGCACCTCGTCGCCCGTCGACCCCGACCCGTCGATGGACGCGACGACGTCGTCGTCGCCGTCGCCGGTCGCGACGGAGGTCGCGACGGCGCCGACCGCCACGCCCCCTGCGAGCCCGGCTCCGACCGATGCGGTCGAGCCGGCATCCGCTTCGATCCCGACCGACTGCACCGACGTGGTCGACGCCGAGACCTACGCCGCCACGATGGGCGACGCGCCCCTGAACGACCCGGTGCAGTACCAGGGCCCGATGGGTCAGGTGACCCCCACGACGCCGGCTGCCGATGCCGATCTCCGCGAGAAGGTCGACGCCGCCGGCGTGCTCCGCTGCGGATGGCGCGACCCTCGGGCCGACATCACCGGTCTGCGCGTCACCGTGTCGGTCGTCGACGCCGCGACCGCCGAGGCCTACCCGGCGTGGTTGGCGGAGTTCCGCGAGCCCAGCACGGTGTTCTGGCTCGACGGCGTCGCCTACGACTGCTCCGACGGCTACGGCGGGTCGTTCTGCCAGTACACGACGGAGGACGAGATGTACGGCGTCGAGATGAGCGACACCGTGCTGGTCCGCGACGGCGTCGTCGTCACGGTCGTCCAGGCGAACGTGCCGACCGACGATCTGATGGGCTCGATCGTCACGCGCATCTGGGGCTGAGAGCGGGCGGACAGGCAGGAGGCGCGGTGCCGGATCGACCGGCACCGCGCCTCCTGCAGGTCACGGGTCAGCCCGCGGCGACCGCCTGGTCGCGCTTCGGCAGCACCCAGCCCGGACGGATGAAGTGGCAGGTGTAGCCGAACGGGTCCTTCTCGAGGTAGTCCTGGTGCTCTTCCTCGGCCTCCCAGAAGTCGCCGGCCGGGGCGACCTCGGTGACGACCTTGCCGGGCCAGATGCCCGAGGCGTCGACGTCGGCGATGGTGTCGAGGGCCGTGGCGCGCTGCTCGTCGGTCGTGAAGAAGATCGCCGAACGGTAGCTGTCGCCCACGTCGTTGCCCTGACGGTCCTTCGTCGACGGGTCGTGGATCTGGAAGAAGAACTCGAGGATCTCGCGGTACGAGGTCAGACCCGGGTCGAAGACGATCTCGACGGCCTCGGCGTGACCGGCGTGGTTGCGGTACGTCGCGTTCTTCACGCTGCCGCCCGAGTAGCCGACGCGGGTCGACACGATGCCGGGCCGACGGCGGAGCAGCTGCTGGGCGCCCCAGAAGCAGCCGCCGGCGAGGATCGCCGTCTCGGTGGTGCCGCTGGGCGCGGGAGTGGATTCGGGGGAGAAGAGCGTCATGTAGGCACCGTATCCTTCGGTTTCGAGAGAGCTGTATGGGACGAAGCGGAGAGCCGCCGAGTTGATGCAGTAGCGGAGGCCGCCGGTCGCCGTGGGGCCGTCGGCGAAGACGTGACCGAGGTGGCTGTCGCCCGCTGCCGACCGTACCTCGGTGCGCCGCAGGAAGAACATCCCCTCGCGCTTCTCGACGACGTTCTCGGCGTCGATCGGGCGGGTGAAGCTCGGCCAGCCGCTCCGGCTGTCGAACTTGTCGACCGAGGCGAAGAGGGGTTCGCCCGAGACGAGATCGACGTAGATGCCCGCGTCGGTGGAGTCCCAGAACTCGTTGCGGAACGCGGGCTCGGTGCCGCCGTCCTGCGTGACGCGACGCTGCGTCGGGGTGAGCCGGGCGAGGGCGTCGGGGTCTTTCCGGTAGTCGTTCGACATCATGCCTCCTGTTCGGAGCCGTCCCTCCACAGGTGAGGTGGGCGTGACTCCAGAGGGGTCAACACCGGTCGGGGCGCGGGTGTTCCGCCGGCGGCTGCGAGACTGGTGGGCATGAGCTTGATCCGTCTGAACGACGTCACCGTCCGCTTCGAGAACCGACCCGTGCTGCGCGAGGCGTTCTTCCGTCTCGAGACGGGCGACCGGGTGGGTCTGATCGGGCGCAACGGGTCGGGCAAGTCGACGCTGCTGAAGCTCGTGCTCGATCAGGTGCAGCCCGACGAGGGCACCGTCGTCGTCGACGACGGCACCAGGTTCGGCTACTTCTCGCAGTTCAGCGAGCTCGACGGCACCGCGACGGTCACCGAGGTGCTCGAGGGGCTCTTCGACGACATCCGCGCGATGGAGACCGAGCTGGCCGACATCGACTCGGCCATCGCCGTCGCCGCGATGGACCCTGCGCAGGGTGACGAGCTGACCCGGCTGGTCGATCGGCAGTCCGAGCTCTTCGCCGAGATGGACCGCCTCGACGGGTGGGAGTACCCCCGGCGCATCGACACCGCGCTCACGGTGCTCGGCTTCGACCCGGCGCACCGCACCACGCCGATCGACTCGTTGAGCGGCGGCTGGCGCAACCGGGCGGCCCTGGCCAAGATCCTGCTGCAGCAGCCCGACGTGCTGCTGCTCGACGAGCCCACGAACTTCCTCGACGTCGCGGGGGTCGAGTGGCTCGAGCAGTGGTTCCGCGACTTCCGCGGGGCCGCGATCGTCGTGTCGCACGATCGGCGGTTCCTCGACCAGGTGGTCACCCGCATCGTCGAGGTCGAGAACTTCCACCTGCACGAGTACCCCGGCGACTTCGGCGAGTACGTCGTGCAGAAGCAGTTCCGCTTGAAGAACCTCGAGCAGCAGTTCGCGCACGAGTCCGAGCTGCTCGCGTTCGAGTCGGAGGGCATCAGCGACCGCCGCGAGGCCGCGAAGGCGGCGAAGAACGCCAAGTCCGGAGGCGCGGGCGGGCTCACGAAAGACCTGGCGAAGATCAAGAAGCAGCGCACCCCGCGCCCCGTCGACCAGATCATCACCGAGATCTACGGCGGTCTGCACGTCAAGGACGTCCTCTGCCGCATCGACGGTCTCGGGAAGTCCTACGGAGACAAGGTCCTGTTTGACGATCTCGACCTCGAGATCCGCCGCGGGCAACGCCTCGTCGTCGTGGGCGCGAACGGCAGCGGGAAGAGCACGCTGCTGCGCGTGCTGACCGGCGAGGAGAAGGCCGACCACGGGCGCATCGACTGGGCCGGCGGCGCGAAGGTCGTGTCCTACAACCAGGTGCTCGCCGACCTCGACGACGCCGACACGGTCACCCACTCGGTGAACGCGATGCCCGACAGCCTGGCCCTGCGAGCCACCAAGAAGTCGGTGGGTCGGTTCCTGGCCATGTTCCAGTTCTCGGACGCCGACCTGCAACAGCGCATCGGCGCGCTGTCGGGCGGACAGCGGGCCCGCGTGGCGATGGCGCAGTGCCTGCTGTCGGGGGCGTCCGTGCTGCTGCTCGACGAGCCGACCAACCACCTCGACATGGCGAGCACCCAGGTGATGGAGCGCGCGCTCGTCCACTTCCCGGGGGCGGTGGTCGTCGTCAGTCACGACCGGTTCTTCAGCGAGAAGGTCGCGAACCGCCGACTCGTCTTCGGCGCCGAAGGTGCGAGCCGCGGAGAGCTCGCGCTCAGCGCCGTCTGAGGGCCACGCGACCCGCGGCGGGCTCGGCTCAGCTGTAGGTGTCCTCGATGAACCGGAAGTCGATGCGCTGCACACCGTCGTCGTCGACCCGGGAGTCCTCCCGGCTGTAGTTCGCCAGCACCTCGGTGTCGGTCTGCGGCAGCGAGAGGGTGTCCTGGATCGATCCGTCGACCACGTCGATCTCGTGCTCCTGACCGTCGAAGGGTCCGCCCTGCAGGACGGCGATGAACTGGTTCTCGTGATGCGCTGCGGGGGTCATCCCCCGATGCTACGTACCCGCCCGGCGTGCCGCTCGGGCCCTCGCTGCTGCTGCGGCGGACCCGCCCGGCGTGACGCTCGAGCCTCCGCTACTGCTTCGGCGGGTTCCCGTCATCGACGGCGGGTCGGCGCTGACCCGCCGCGGAGGACGGGAACCCGCCGCAGCACCGGGAGAGACCGGATCAGAGCACGATCAGGGCCAGCAGCTCGGCGATGGTGACGACAGGGATGAGCGCGAGCAGCACGGCGAGCGCGGTGACGCGCGGGCGCCGCGGCCTCACGGTGACGCGGACGACCAGCATGGCCACGTAGAGCGCGACGACGACGGCGGCCACCACGTCGGACGTCGCATGATCCTGGAAGAGCAGGACGGCGACGCTGATGCCGGCGAGCACGAGCCCGATCACGAGCCACTCGGTGCCGGTCGAGGTGCGGAGAGCGGGCTGGTCGCGCATCCGCGTCGGATCGTTCGTCACGGGACTCCTCTCGGCGGCGACGGCAGGGCGGGTGATGACCCGCGCCTCCATGGTGTCACCCCGGCGTAGGCTCCGGCCATGACCGATCTGAACGACGCCGTCGTGCTCGTCCTCGGCGCCTCCGGCGGGCTCGGCTCGCGGATCGCCGCCATGCTGGAGGACGAGGGAGCGCGCGTGGTGCGCGCCGCACGCCACCCCGACTCGCTGTCGGGCCCGGACGCCTACCTCGCCGATCTCCGCACCGAGCAGGGTGCCGCGTCGCTCGTCGCCGCCGCACTCCAGGCGCACGGTCGTCTCGACGGCGTCGTCGTCGCAGCTGGCGTGGTCGCGTTCGGGCCGGCCGACGAGGTGTCCGACGGCACGCTCGCCGAGCTCGTGGAGACCAACATGCTCGGCCCGATCCGGGCGCTGCGCGACGCGTCGCAGGCGCTCGCCGAGTCGGCCGCCGCCGGGCGCGAGCCCTTCGTCGTCACGATCAGCGGCGTGGTCAGCGAGTCGCCGACAGCCGGCATGGCCGCGTACTCCGCCTCGAAGGCGGGGCTGGCGGCGTTCGTCTCCGCCGCCTCCCGCGAGTACCGCCGCCGGGGCGTCCGCGTGCTCGACGCGCGACCCGGTCACACCGACACGGGGCTCGCGACCCGCGCCGTCGAGGGCACCGCGCCCGCCTTCGGTGCGGCGCTCGAGCCCGACGACGTCGCCGCGCGCATCGTCCGCGCCATCGTCGACGGCGAGAAGGACCTCCCCAGCTCGGCGTTCACGCCCGCCCGCGACTGACCTGGCCGCACGGCGCCACACCTCGCCGCACCGCGCCGTGAGCATCGCACCTCGGCGTGACGCGGTGCGATGCACGCAACGCGGTGCCGTAGCGCCGCGCACCCGGGAGACGCGCCTGAGCGCCTCAGGCGAACTCGGCCCCGAGCACGCGCAGCAGCTCGGCGAGCTCGGCCTGCTGATGCGCCGAGAGGGAGTCCAGCGGGGCCCGCTCGACCTGGACCAGCAGGCTCATCGCCGCGTCGACGCGCTCGACGCCGGCGGGTGTGATGCGGATCAGCGCGGCGCGGCCGTCGCGCGGGTCGGAGTGCCGCTCGACGAGCTCGCGCTCCATCAGACGGTCGAGCCGGTTCGTCATCGTGCCGCTCGTGACCATCGTCGCCGCGACGAGGTCCTTCGGTGACAGCTGGAACGGATCGCCCGCTCGTCGCAGCGTGGACAGCACGTCGAACTCCCAGATCTCGAGGTCGGCGTGCCGGAACGCCTCGGCGCGCAGACGGTCGAGCCGCCGCGAGATGCGCCGCAGCCGCGAGAACACGTCGAGCGGGGCGAAGTCGATGTCGGGTCGCACCCGCGCCCACGCGTCGATGATCAGGTCGACTTCGTCGCTGGTGGTCACAACTGGTCCAATCGAGTCTCAGGGTCTCTCGATCATGCCCCACGCACGCCGGGGACGCTGTCAGCCACGGGGCGGGCGACCCGGGCTCTCGCGAAGCGGACGACGACCGCCCGAGAGGGTCGCCGCCGGGAGCGACCGAGGAGGCGCGGTGCACGCGATCGCGCACCGCGCCTCCTCGGGGCCGTCGGCGGCCGACGTCAGTCGGCGGCGTACTCGTCGAGGGCCGGCAGCGGGCGTCCGTCGAAGTCCCACATGGCCTGGTTCTCCCAGGCGTTGCCCGAGGTCGGGTCGTCCGGGTCCCAGCCGGCGCCGTCGACGGCCGTCCACGCGGGCTCCCACGCGACGACGCCGGTGCCGCGCCCGCCGGGGGCGGATGCCACGACGTCCTGCACGGCACGGAAGTTCGCGGCCTGACCGGCGGGGGTCGCGGGGTAGCCGGCCGTCAGCATCGAGGCCTGCGCGACGACGTTCTCCCAGGTGTGGTCGGGGTCGTCGGCGAGGGTCCACGGGTACGAGGTCTCGACGACGAGCGCGTCGCGGTCGTACCGCTCGGTCAGCACGGTCACGGCCTGCTGCAGGTCGCTGAGGCTGCCGTGCCAGTACGAGTAGTACGACAGGCCGATCACGTCGAAGTCGACGCCGCGCGCGGTGGCCTGGTCGAACCACCAGGTCAGCCCGTCGATGCCGTTGTTGATGTTCGTGAGGTGCAGCACGACGTCGGTGTCGGGCGACACCTCGCGCACGGCGGCGGACCCTGCGGAGAGGAACATCGCGAGGTTGTCCCACTGGGCCCCGCTCACCCCGTCGCTCGGGTCGACGTCCCAGGTCTGGCCGAGCGGCCACACCATGCCGGGGTTGATCTCGTTGCCGACCTGCACGGCGTCGGCCGTGATGCCCTCGGCCGCCAGCGCGTCGAGCACGCTGCGCGTGTGGTCGTGGATCCGCGTCGCGACCTCGGGTGCGGACAGCCCGACCCAGGCCTTCGGCATCGTCTGCGCACCCGGATCCGTCCAGCGGTCCGAGTAGTGGAAGTCGACGAGCAGCTCCATGCCCGACGCCTCGATGCGCTTCGCCATGGCGACCACGTCGTCCTGGTCGTTGTAGCCGTCGGTCGGGTCGACCCAGACCTTCAGCCGCGCCATGTTGGCCCCGGCCGCCGAGATCTGCTCGACGGCGTCGGTCGGTCGGCCCTGCGCGTCGAGGTAGACCGCGCCCTTGTCCTCGTTGCGGGGCAGACCCGACAGGTCGGCTCCGCGGATCTCCCGCGTGACCCGGCCCGGCGCGAACGTGACGTCGTCGATGCTCGCCCACGAGCCGGCGTCGCCCGCCGTCGTGAGGGTCAGCGTGCACTGGCTGTGGGTGACCTCGGCCGAGACCGAGAGGTGCAGCCAGCCGTCGTCGGACTCGGTCGAGGGGACGACCGTCGTGCCCGCGGCGTCCTTGCTCGAGCCCTGGCCGCAGCCGGTCAGCGAGAGCGTGCTCGACCCGGCCGTGCCACCGCTCTTGACCCAGGCCGAGAACGTCCACCAGCCGGGGGCGACCTTCTTGACCTTCTGGGTCGTCGTCGCCTGACCGGCCGAGGGCAGGTGGTGGGTCAGGCGCGTGGGGGAGTCGTGGCCGCCGGTCTCGAGCGCGGCCGTGCCCTTCCCCTTCGAGACCCAGCCCGACAGGCCGGACTCGAAGCCGGGGTTCGCGACCGCGACCCGGGAGGCGCGGGTCGAGTCGTCCGCCGAGGCCGCCGACGCCGGGACGGCCGGCGCGAGCCCTCCGCAGAGCGCCGCCGTCAGCACGAACGCCCCGGTGGCGACGCCGAGCCGCCTCCGCGAGATCGGGAGCGGATGGGTGGGTCGATGGGATCGAGACATCGGTCGTCCTCCTTGACGATGAGCGCACGTGACTGTGTGCGCTCCCAGTTCTAGCACGACCTGTCTGGTTCGCGGAAGACCACACGCCTTTAATGCAGGCGCACGCAATGGGGTGCGGACCTGTTATCGATCCCAGCTTGGCGGGTCTCGGGGTGTCAGCCCGCGCCTCCTCGGGTCCGCGACGTTTTACACGGTCGTAACAAGATGTATACGAAGGGGCGTCATCGGGGCTGATTGTATTCAATCCACTTCGCCCCGACCCCGAGCATTGGATCACGCATGTCCCGCTCCCCGTACTCCCGCCGCCGGGTGCTCGCGCTGCCCGCGGCCGCCCTCGGCCTGGCCCTCGCCGTGACCGGCTGCCAGGCCGTCCAGACCACCGACACCTCCGACGAGACCCGCGACGACGTCTCGACCGCGGCCATCGGCGATCAGACGATCGTCGAGGGCGGCGACCTCGTGATGGCCCTCTCGGCGGAGCCCGACCGGCTCGACCCGACGACCTCGTCGTCCCTCTACACCCGGTACGTCATGGAGACGATGTGCCAGAAGCTCTACGACATCGACGCCGAGGGTCAGATCGTGCCGATGCTCGCCACCGAGCTGCCCACGGTCTCCGACGACGGACTGACGGTGAGCTTCCCCGTCCGCACCGACGCCGTCTTCGCCGACGGCACGCCCCTCGACGCCGACGCCGTCGTGACGACGCTGCAGCGCGCCCTCGACAAGGAGGACTCGTCGCGCCGCAGCGAGCTCGGGCCGATCACGGGCATCACGGCCACTGGCGACGACGAGGTCGAGATCGAGTACTCGGAGCCCTTCGCGCCCCTGACGGCCGCGCTGGCCGACCGCGCCGGCATGATCATGTCGCCCACGGCCCTCGAGGCGCAGGGCGACGACTTCGGCGACGCCCCGGTCTGCGTCGGTCCGTTCAAGTTCGCCGACCGGGTGCCGCAGACCTCGATCACGGTCGAGCGCGACCCGCTCTACTACGACGCCGAGAACGTCCACTTCGACTCCATCACCTACCGCATCATCACCGACGCGAGCATCCGCGCGGCGAACCTGCAGTCGGGCGATGTGCAGGTCGCCGACTCGATGTCGACCCAGGACGTCGAGTCGCTCAAGGCGGACGACGCGCTCACCGTGCTCGAGGTCGGCTCGCTGGGCTACCAGGGGCTGACCGTCAACATCGGCAACCAGGACGGCGTCGGCACCGACCCCGTGCAGATCGACACCCCGCTCGCCTCCGACGCGACGGTGCGGCAGGCCCTGTCGATGTCGATCGACCGCGAGTCGCTCGTCTCGTCGATCTTCGGCGGTCTGTACGACCCCGCCTGCTCGCCGATCTCGCCCGACAGCCCGTTCGCCACCGACGCCAGCGACGCCTGCCCCGAGTACGACCCGGAGGCCGCCCGTCAGATGCTGGAGGACGCCGGCGTCGAGACGCCGTACGCGATCGACATGCAGGTGAGCAACAACGCCGACACCGTGCGGTTCGCCCAGGCGCTGCAGGCCCAGGTGGCCGAGGGCGGCTTCGAGCTGACGATCACGCCGGTCGAGTACTCCACCCTGCTCGACGTGCAGACCCGAGGCGACTTCGAGGCGCTGCAGCTCGGCTGGTCGGGCCGCGTCGACCCGCACGGCAACACGTACAACTTCCTCTCGACGGGCGGCGGCAACAACTACAGCGGCTACAGCTCGGAGGAGGTCGACGACCTGCTGACCCGTGCCGCCACGACCAACGACGTCGACGAGCGCGCCGACCTCTACGGTCAGGCCGTCGCCCAGGTGCAGGAGGACGACCCGATCATCTACCTCTACCGGGTCCGCAGCCTGACCGCGCTGTCGAACGAGATCGCCGGCGTCTCCACCTTCGCCGACGGCGTGGTCCGCCTCAGCAACGCCGCCTTCGTCGAGGCGGACTGACCCGATGGCCCGCTACCTCCTCACCCGCCTGTGGCAGTCCGTGCTGACCCTGGTGCTCGCCTCGATCGTCGTGTTCGTCGGCGTCCGGCAGCTGCCGGGCGACCCGGCCCTCGCCCTGGCGGGTGAGGAGGCGTCGCCCGAGCGCGTCGCGGCCATCCGCACCGACCTCGGACTCGACGACTCGCTCGTGGTCCAGTACCTCCGATTCGTCGGCAACTTCCTCACCGGCGACTTCGGCGAGTCGACCCGCACCGGCACGCCGGTGACCGAGCTGATCGCCGCGACCCTGCCGGTCACGCTCTGGCTCTCGCTCTACGCGATCGTCGTCGCCGTGATCGTCGGGGTGGCGCTCGGCGTGATCGCCGAGCGGTACCGCGGCCGCTGGCCCGAGTGGATGGCCAACGCGGCCGCCCTGGTCGGTCTCAGCGTGCCGAACTTCTGGCTCGGCATCCTCGCCATCCTCTGGCTCGCGGTCGGGCTGGGGCTGTTCCCGGCCTCCGGCTACGTGCCCGTGTCGGTCGATCCGTTCCAGGCCCTCGTCCATCTGACCCTGCCGGCCCTCATCCTCGGCACGTCGCTCGCCGCGGTGATCATGCGGCAGACCCGGGCCTCGATGATCGAGACGATGAAGACCGACTACGTCCGCACCGCCCGCGCCAAGGGCCTCGGCCGGGGGCGCGTGCTGATGCGCTACGGCCTCCGCAACTCGATGATCGTGGTGGTCACCATCGTCGGGCTGCAGCTCGGCGGTCTCATCTCGGGGGCCGTCGTCACCGAGCGCATCTTCGCGCTGCCGGGCTTCGGCAAGCTCACCCTCGACTCGGTCTTCACCCGCGACTACCCCGTCGTCCAGGCCGTCGTGCTCGTCATCACCCTCGGCTACATCGTGATCAACCTCGTCGTCGACGTGCTGTACAGCGTCCTGAACCCGCGCATCCGAGTCGGAGGAGCCTCCTGATGACCGTCATCCCGATCCAGGCCGAGCTGGGCTCCGCCCGAGGCCGCGTCTGGGGCCAGCTGAGACGCAACCGTCTCGGCGTCGCCGGCGGCGTCATGCTGCTCGTGGTGCTCCTCCTCGGCGTCCTCGCGCCGCTGATCGCCCCGCACGGCCCCACCGAGGTCAACTTCGCCGCGCCGTTCCAGCAGCCCGGCACGGTCGGCTACCTGCTCGGCACCGACGACCTGGGCCGCGACATCCTCTCGCGCATGCTCTACGGCATCCGGGTCTCGCTCGTCGTCGGCGTCCTCAGCGTGCTGCTCGCCGTGGTCGTCGGCACGCCCCTCGGGCTGCTCGCCGGCTACTGGCGCTGGCTCGACGGCGTCATCGGGCGCCTGACCGACGTCATGCTCGCGTTCCCGTTCCTGATCATCGCGGTGGCGCTCGCCGCGATCAGCGGACCGAGTCTCGGCAACGCGGTCGTCGCCCTCGGCATCGCGCAGATCCCGACGATGATCCGCGTGGTGCGCGGCGAGACGATGCGCATCGCGTCGACCGACTTCGTGCTCGGCGCCCGCACGATGGACGCCACCGGCCTCCGGGTGATCTTCACCCACGTGCTGCCGAACTGCGTCTCGGCGATCATCGTGCAGGCCACGGTCATCATGCCGGTCGCGGTCATCGGCGAGGCGCTGCTGTCGTTCCTCGGACTCGGCATCCAGCCGCCGACGGCCAGTCTGGGCATCATGCTCAGCGACGCGCAGCAGTACCTCGGGCGGGCGCCCACCGCCGCCGTGGTGCCCGGTCTCGCGATCGCCGCGATCTGCCTCGGCTTCAACCTCTTCGGCGACGCGCTGCGCGATGCGCTCGACCCGACCTCCAGCGAACGGAACTGACCCCAGTGACCTACACCGCGCCTCCGGCGTTCACCACCCGCCCCGATCTGGTCGGCACCTTCGGCATGACGGCCAGCACCCACTGGCTCGCGACCGCCTCGGCCCAGGCTGTGCTCGAACGCGGCGGCAACGCGTTCGACGCCGCCGTCGCCGGCGCCTTCGTGCTGCACGTCGTCGAACCCCACCTCAACGGACCGGGCGGCGACCTGACGGCCGTCTTCGCCACCGCCGACGCCCCGGGCGCCCCGACCGTGCTGATGGGTCAGGGGCCCGCACCGGCCGCGGCCACCGTCGAGCACTACCTCGCCGAGGGCCTCGACCTCGTGCCGGGAGCGGGGGCGCTCGCCGCGGCCGTGCCCGGTGCGGTCGACGCGTGGCTGCTGCTGCTGCGCGACCACGGCACATGGGAGCTCGGCGACGTGCTCGCCTACGCCATCGGCTACGCCCGCGACGGACACCCGATCACCGCCCGCGTCACGGAGACGATCGGCGCGGTCGGCGAGCTCTTCACCGAGCACTGGCCCACCTCGGCCGACCGCTGGCTCGTCGACGGGCGCCCGCCCGAGCCCGGCGACCTCGTCACGAACCCGGCCTACGCCGCCGTCCTCGAGGGGCTGATCGCCGCCGGCGGGCCCGCCGACGCGGCGGTCGACACGAGCCGAGGAGGCGCGGCGCCGGTCGCCGACGACGCCCGCCGGGATCGCGCGGACCGCATCGAGGCGGCCCGGACGGAGTGGGCCGAGGGGCTCGTCGCCCGCTCGATCGACGAGTTCGTCCGCCGCCCGCACCGTCACTCGTCGGGCACCGATCACGCCGGGGTGATCCGCGCCTCGGACCTCTCGGGGTTCCGCGCCGGGTTCGAGCCGGCGGCGACCGTGGAGTTCCGCGGGCACACCGTCGCCAAGACCGGCGCCTGGGGCCAGGGCCCGGCGCTGCTCCAGGTGCTCGCACTGCTCGACCCGCTTCCCGACGAGCTGCTCGACCCGTCGACCGCCGACGGCGCGCACACGATCGTCGAGGCGCAGAAGCTCGCCATGGCCGATCGCGAGGCCTACTACGGCGACCACGACGTGCCCCTCGACGCCCTGCTCTCGTCGGAGTACGCGGAGGCGCGGCGTGCGCTCATCGGCGCGCGGGCCTCGCTCGAGCTGCGACCGGGCGACCTCGTCGCGGGCGCTCGGCCGCTCGCAGCGCTCCGGACCGACGACGAGGCGGCCGGGGCCGTCGCCGGCGTCGGCGAGCCGACCGTCGGGTCGTTCGCCGAGACGCCCGCCGACGACGACCCCGTCGCCGCGGCCTCCGCCGAGCCCGTCGTCGACGCCACGGGGGCGACCCGCGGCGACACCTGCCACATCGACGTCGTCGACCGGTGGGGCAACATCGTCTCGGCGACGCCGTCGGGCGGCTGGCTGCAGTCGTCTCCGACGATCCCCGCCCTCGGCTTCTGCCTCGGCAGCCGTCTGCAGATGGCCTGGCTCGACGAGGGCACCGCCTCGACGCTCGAACCCGGTCGCCGACCGCGCACCACCCTCACCCCGACCCTCGTGCTGCGCGACGGTCGGCCGGTGGTCGCGCTCGGCTCACCCGGCGGCGACCAGCAGGACCAGTGGCAGCTGCTCTACCTGCTGCGCACGATCGTCGGCGGGTACACGCCCCAGCAGGCCATCGACGCCCCCGCTCTGCACACCACGTCGTTCCCCGGCTCGTTCTGGCCGCGCACCTGGACCCCGGGCGGCGTGGTCGTCGAGGACCGCCTCGGCGACGACGTGATCGCCGACCTCGAGTCGCGCGGACACCGCGTCACGCGGGCCGGCGACTGGTCGCTCGGCCGCCTGTCGAGCGTCACCCGAGACCCCGCGACGGGCGTGCTGTCCGCCGCCGCCAACCCCCGAGGAGCACAGGCCTATGCCGCAGGACGCTGACCGCACCGTCTCGACGACGACCACCGACGCGTCCGCCGGCGCGCCCCTCCTGAGCGTCCGCGATCTGCAGGTGTCGTTCGGCGACCGGCCCGTCGTGCACGGCGTCGATCTCGACGTGGCCCGCGGCGAGCGCGTCGCCATCGTCGGGCAGTCGGGCTCGGGCAAGTCGACCGTCGTCGCGGCCGTGCTGCGCCTGCTGCCGGGTGCAGGGCGGATCACGGGCGGCACGATCCGCCTGGGCGACGACGAGCTGACGACGGCCGGGGAGGCGCGGATGCGGTCGGTGCGCGGCGCCCGGATCGGTCTCGTGCCGCAGGATCCCTCGACCAACCTGAACCCCTCGATGACCGTCGGGGCCCAGATCGCCGACGGACTGCGGGCGGGCGGGGCCCGGGGGCGGGCGGCCGTGGCCGATCGCGTCGTCGAGCTGATGACCGAGGCCGGCATCCCCGACGCGGCCCGCCGATCGGGTCAGTACCCGCACGAGTTCTCGGGCGGGATGCGGCAGCGCGTGCTGATCGCCGTCGCGCTCGCCCGTCGCCCCGATCTGCTGATCGCCGACGAGCCGACCTCGGCCCTCGACGTCACGGTGCAGCGCACCATCCTCGACCACCTGCAGACGCTCGTCGACGCCCACGGCACGTCGTTGCTGTTCATCACGCACGACCTCGGGGTCGCAGCCGATCGCACCGACCGCATCGTCGTGATGCTCGAGGGCCGCGTCGTCGAGACCGGGACGCCGCGGCAGATCCTGCTCGACCCGCAGCACGAGTACACGAAGCGACTGGTCGCGGCCGCCCCGACGGTCGCCGCGGCCGCCGCGCTGCGGGCGGACGAGCCCGTCGGAGACGACGCTCCGACCGCCGCGGACGACATCCTCACCGTCACCGACCTGGTCAAGGAGTACCGCCTGCGCGGTCGCCGCGGCGAGACCGTGCGGGCCGTCGACGGCATCTCGTTCGCGGTGCCGCGAGGCACGACCACCGCCGTGGTCGGCGAGTCGGGGTCGGGCAAGACGACGCTGGCCCGCATGGTGCTCGGCATCGAGCCCGCGACCAGCGGGACGGCCCTCGTCGACGGCGAGAGCATCACCGCCAGTCGCGGGGCGGCCCGTCGCGCCCTGCGACGCCGGGTGCAGCCCGTCTTCCAGGACCCGTACGGCTCGCTCGACCCCACCTACCCGGTCGAGCGGCTGATCGACGAGCCGCTCCGTATCTTCGGGGTCGGCGACCGGTCGACCCGCAGGAGGCGCGTGGCCGAGCTGCTCGACCAGGTCGCCCTGCCGAGGTCGGTCGCCCAGAGCCGACCCAACGAGCTGTCCGGCGGTCAGCGTCAGCGGGTCGCGATCGCCCGGGCCCTCGCCCTCGAGCCCGAGCTGCTGATCTGCGACGAGGCCGTCTCGGCTCTCGACGTGCTCGTGCAGGAGCAGATCCTCGATCTGCTCGCCGATCTGCAGACCCGGCTGGGGCTCAGCTACCTGTTCATCACGCACGACCTCGCCGTCGTGCGGCAGATCGCCCATAGTGTGGTGGTGATGCGCCGGGGCGGCATCGTCGAGCGCGGCAGCGTCGACGACGTGTTCCTCTCGCCCCGCGACGAGTACACCCACGAACTGCTAGGAGCGATACCCGGTGCCAGCCTGGCCGTCTGACCGACCCGATCGTCCTGACGAGACGACCCGCGCCTCCTCGGCTCCGGGCCCCGATGCGACGGTCGAGCCCGCGTCGCCGCCGGTGAGTCTGCTCGACGCCGTGCGACGCGAGATCGTGACCGGGGCGCTGCAGCCGGGCACCCGCATCACCGAGGCCTCGCTGGCCGATCGTCACGGGGTCTCGCGGGTGCCGGTGCGCGAGGCCCTCCGGGGTCTCGAGGCCGAGGGCTTCGTCGAGTCGACGCCCAACGTCGGGTCGCGTGTCGCGGAGATCCCCGTCGACGAGGCCGACGACCTCTTCGCCGTGCGCGAGGCGCTCGAGATCGCCACCGCCCGCCGGGCCGCCACGCGGGCGCGGGCGCTGTTCACCGTCGACGCGCCGCCGGAGGACTGGTGGCGCACCCGCCGGTCGCTCGAGCGCATCCTGGCCGACGGCGACCAGGCGGTCGTCGACGACGATCTCGACCGGCTGGTCGGGCTCAACGAGCGGTTCCACTTCGGCGTGGCCGAGCTGAGCGGCAGCAGCACGCTCGCCACCCTGCTGCGTCAGCTGTCGCGCAAGATCGAGTGGCTCTACGCCCTCGACACGTTCTCGCGGGGCAAACGGCTCTGGCCCGACCACCGCGTCATCCTGTCGGCCATCGACGCCGGCGACCCCGACCGGGCGGCCGAGCGGATGGGGTGGCACGTGCGCGAGTCGCGCATCGGGTACCTCAGCCGCACCGTGCCGGCGTCGGTCGTGGACGAGCTGCGGGCCACGCCGCCGGTCGTCGCGTCGGCCGCGGCCTCGAACCCGCCTGTCGTCGCCACGACGGTCGCCGCTGGCGCAGGCGTCGCGGGCGCGGGCGTCGTGCCGACCGACGGGGGCGCGTCGTGACCCGGCATCGGCTCGACCCGACGTCCGAGACCACGAACGACGTCTACTCGCGCGACCACCGCCCCGTCCTCGCCGTCGACGCCGGAGACACGGTGGTGGTCGGGTCGCTCGACGCGTCGGGGCATCTCGAACGGCAGACCGTTCCGGGCGAGGCGCGACCGCGGCTCTTCGCCGAGGCGCGGGGGCACGCTCTCACGGGTCCGATCGCCGTCCGCGGCGCGCGGCCCGGCCAGACGCTCGCCGTGCACATCGACGCCGTGCTGCCCGGCGACTGGGGCTGGACGGTCGCCGGCGGTCGCGAGACGCCCGTCACCGCCCGGCTCGGTCTCGCCGACGCGGCTCCGTCGTGGCTGCTCTGGGAGATCGACGCCGACGCGGGCGTCGCGGTCGAGAGCCGGGGCTGGCAGGTGCCTCTAGCGCCGTTCCTCGGGGTGACCGGCGTCGCACCGGCGGAGCCGGGGGAGCACTCGACGACCCCGCCTCGGGCCGCGGCCGGCGGCAACATCGACTGCCGTGAGCTCGTCGCGGGTTCGACGCTCTACCTGCCCGTGCAGGTCGCCGACGCCCTCGTCTACCTCGGCGACGGGCACGCCGCCCAGGGCGACGGCGAGGTCGGGGGCACGGCGATCGAGTGCCCGATGACGACGGAGGTGCGGCTCGACCTCGTCGACGACCGCCCCGTCCCGTCGATCCACGCCGAGACCCCCGCGGGGCGCATCACGTTCGGCTTCGACGCCGATCTCGACGTCGCCACCGGTGATGCCCTCGATGCCATGGTCACGTGGCTGGCGACCCTGCTCGACGTCGACCGGGCGACCGCCCTGGCCCTCTCGAGCGCCGTCGTCGACCTGCGGGTGACCCAGGTCGCGAATCAGACGTGGGGAGTCCACGCGCTGCTGCCGACCGGAGCCCTCGGCGTCTGACCTCAGCGCCCCCGGGTCGGTTCAGCTCAGGATGTCCTTCGTGGTGAACCTGCCGAAGGCCAGGGCGCCGAAGACGAGGATGTAGCCGCCCTGCAGCAGGGCGTTGTCGGCGAAGTTCGCCCACGACACCGGGTCGCGCAGGAGGTCCGCGAAGCCCAGCCAGTAGTGCGTGAACAGCCACGGGTCGAGGAAGTCCAGCTGCGGCAGCGCGTCGACGATCTGCGCCACCGTCGAGAGCACGATGGTGGCGGCCATGGCACCCACCGGCACGCTGGTGAGCGTCGAGATGAAGAGCCCGACGGCGCTCAGCCCGAGCAGCGAGAGGGTGACGTACAGCGCCATCATCAGCATCCGCAGCGCGTAGTCGCCGTAGCCGATCGTCTGGCCCGAGAGCAGGGTCACCGGTCCGACCGGGAACAGCGCGGCGCCCGCGATGGCCCCGAACACCACGAGCACGAGGGTGCCGGCCAGGCAGAAGAGCGCGGCTCCGGCGAACTTGACGAGCAGGAGGCGCACCCGGCCCACCGGCGAGACCAGCAGGTACCGCAGGGTGCCGAGACCCGCCTCGCCCGCGATCGTGTCGCCCGCGACGACGCCGACGGTCAGGGGGAGGAACAGCGGGATCGCCACGGTCAGGGCGGTCAACGACACGAAGAGGCCGTTGCGCGTGATGTCGCCGAGGAACGCCGGGCCTCCGGAGGAGCCGCCGGACGCGTCGTCGGTCGTCACCCGCACGGCGATCGCCAGGAGGACGGGGATGAGAGCCAGGGCGCCGAGCAGGGCGATCGTCCGCACCCGTCCGAAGAGCACGACGACCTCGCTGCGGAGCAGGGACAGCCCCGTCCCGCGGCGGCGGAGGCCGTCCGCCTGCGGGGCGGGCACGGGTTCAGCCGGCGACATCGAAGCCCTCCCCGGTCAGATCGACGAAGCGCTCCTCCAGGCTGGCGCCCGTGACCTCGAAGCCGCGCACCCGCACGTCGGCGGCGACGAGCGCTGCCACGACGGCCTCCGGCGACGGCCCGTCGCCGACGAGGTCGGCCTCGACCAGCTCGGCGGCCGTCGACTCGGGCCGATCGGTCGGCCGCACCCGCGCCTCCGGGGCGAGTCCGAGTCGACGGAGCACGACGCGCGCATCGTCGGGATCGGGGGTGAGCAGCCTCACCCGGTGCGTGCCGATCGCGCGGAGATCGTCGAGGGTGCCCTGGGTGAGCAGCCGACCCGCGCTCATGACCCCGATGTGGGTGCACATCTGCTCGACCTCGGCCAGCAGGTGGCTCGACACGAAGACGGTCGTCCCCTCGTCGGCCAGCGAGCGGATCAGGGTGCGGACCTCGCGGGTGCCCTGCGGGTCGAGCCCGTTGCTCGGCTCGTCGAGCACCAGCAGATCACGGGGCATGAGCAGGGCGTTGGCGATGCCGAGGCGCTGCTTCATGCCGAGCGAGTACGCGTGCGCCTTCTTCGACGCGGCGTGCCCGAGGCCCACCCGATCGAGCGCTGCGTCGACCCGAGCGGTGCGGGTCGCCGCGGGCGCCGTGCGGTCGGCCGAGTCGAGCCGGTGCAGGTTCGCCCGCCCCGAGAGGAACGGATAGAAGGCCGGTCCCTCGACCAGGGCGCCCACCCGGGGCAGCACGTCGCGGGCACGGTCGGGCATCGCACCGCCGAGCACCCTGATGTCGCCGCTCGTCGCCGACGTCAGCCCGAGGAGCATCCGGATCGTGCTGGTCTTGCCCGAGCCGTTCGGCCCCAGGAAACCGTAGACGCTGCCCGCCGGCACGGCGAGATCGACGTCGGCGACGGCCTCCTGCCGACCGAACGACTTCGTCAGCGACGACGTCTCGATGGCCAGCGGCGCCGCCGACGTGGCCGCAGAGGGTGCGGGGGTCACGCGTGCGGCGTCATTCGGCCGGTGCCGACGCGACCGCCGCCTGCAGGGTCTCGGCGTCGACGGCGCCTACGAAGACACGCCCGTCATCGCCGAGGTAGACCGAGACGAGGGAGGTCTGCAGCACCCGGCCGCCGTCGACCCGCGTCATCACCTGGTCGAGCAGGGCCGACGGGTCGCCCTGGTCGCCGCCCGAGGCCGACCCGTCGGCGGGCGCGGACCCGGCGGCCGACGTCGCGCCGTCGAGACCCACCACGGTCGACCAGCCCGAGCCGATCACCACGGGCTCGGCGTGCTCGCCGCCGTGCGCCTCCCGGCCCTCGGCGGGCACGGCGACCTCGGTCACGGTCGCGTCGGCCGGGGGAGTGAACTCGAAGACCGAGGAGGCGGGGGTCTCGAACGACACGGAGGTCAGGGCGACCGAGATGGCCGGGTCGTCCTGCCCCCGCGCGTCGACGGTCACGGCCAGCGGCACACCCGTCTCGGCGTCGACGGTGAGGGTGGCCCGGGCGACGAGCGTGTCGGCGTCGTCGGGGGTCAGGACGACCCGGTACGCGTCGCGACCGGCGACGGACACGTCGTCGGAGCTGGTGACCGTCGTGGTGTCGCCCACGGCGTCGAGGACGGCGTCGGCGAGCTCGGACGGTGTCTGCGGCACGGCCGTGCCGTCGGCCAGGGTGTCGGGCAGGTCGCGGGACGACGCGTCGGGCAGCGTGGTGTGCGTGGCGTCTTTCGAGGTCGAGTCGTACGACCACAGGTCGCGGCCATCCCGGATGACGTCGCGCTCGGAGAGGTCGTCGACCACCTGCACGCGCTGTCGCGCCTCACCGTCGACGAAGACCTGGGCGGTGTGGCTGCCGGTCAGCATCTCGAGCGCATCGGAGGTCGACTCGCCGGCCGACGAGCCGCCCTGCAGGGACGAGGGGATGTCGGGCAGCCCGAGGTCGGACGTCTGCTCGACCGTGCCCGAGAAGGCCACGCCCGAGCTGCCCGCCGCGAGTGCCAGCACCTGCTGAGGGCTCTTGTCGGGCAGATCGACGTCGGCATTGGCCGCCATCGAGGGGACGACGATGCCGGCGGCGATGACGGCCACGGGGATCGCGGCGGCGGGGATCCAGCGTGCTGACTTCTTCATGACGATCGGGCCTCTCGCATCGGACCGCGGGCGGGTCGACGACTGGGCGGCAGGCTACGCGTGAACCCTGGAGATGACTGGCAGACGCGACACCGGTGGTTCGACGTCGAGACAGGCCATCCGGGGACGAGGCCGAGGCGGGCGTCGACGGTCGTGCCGACGTCCGGCTCGCCCGGTGCCGACACCGGTGTCGCCCAACTCCCTTACAGCTCGACGACCTCGAACTCGAGCAGATCGGCGCCGGTCGCCACGGGACCCCGCGGGGCGTCGCCCGACCCCTCGGGGCGAGCGTGCGCGGCCTTGGCGCCGTTCGCCGCCCAGGCCAGGAAGTCGTCTTCGCTGCGCCAGGTGGTCACGACGAAGTAGCGGTCGTCGCCCTTGACCGGGCGCAGCAGCTGGAAGCCCTCGAAGCCCTCGGCGCCGTCGACCGAGTGCTTGCGCGCGGCGAAACGCGACTCGAGCTCGGAGCCGGACCCCTCGGGGACGTGGATGGCGTTGATCTTGACGACGGACATGACTGCTCGCTTTCGTGGGGGATGGGTCGGGGATGAGGGCGGGACGGCCGGAGGCGTCGCCTCAGGCGGTCTTCATCACGGTGGCGGTGAAGCCCTGCACGCGGTCGCTCAGCCCGGCCGCGCGACGCTCGATCTGCTCGGGCGGATTCAGGTGCGGCGGTGCGACGCGGATGAGCAGCGAGCAGGCGAGGTCCTCGCAGATGTAGGTGCCGAGCGTGCTGCCGTTCAGCCCCGCCTCGCCGGCCTTCGGTGCGGTGAAGAGCCGCACCTGCGTCGCCGGCTGCGGCGAGTGGCAGAGCGAGCACATCGCCGCGATGCCGGGCCGCAGCGACGAGGTCGACGAACGGACGACGAGCCCGACGGGGCGGTCGGCCATCCAGTGGACGATGTAGCCGCGGTGATGGGCCTGCGGGTCGCGCCAGCCCAGGAACTCCCGTTCGGACCACAGCATCTCGTGCAGCCCCGGGATCGGCAGGCGGTCGAGGTCGCCGGGCTGGGCGTTGACGAACGACTCGCGGATGTCGGACTCGGTCAGCGGCTTCATGGTCTCCTCAGTGCCTGGGTGCCTCGGTCCCGCCACCCTACGCGGCGCCCCCGACACCGCCGTGACACGGGCCACGCGGTCGCACGGTCGTAGCCTGGGGCCATGACCGAGGCCGAGGCGATGCGCCTGCTGGTGGCGCGCCTCCGGGACGCCGGCTGCGTCTTCGCCGAGGAGGAGGCGGCGCTGCTGACCGAGGCGGCCGTCGACCCTGCCGACCCTGTCGACCCCGTCGACCCCGCCGACCGAGCCCGCCCGGTCGACCCCGGCATCCTCGAGGGGCTCGTGCGCCGACGCGTCGCCGGCGAACCCCTCGAACAGGTCGTCGGCTGGGCCGAGTTCGACGGCCTGCGGCTCGCCGTCGCGCCCGGTGTCTTCGTGCCCCGCCGGCGGACGACCGCGCTGGCCGGCCGGGCGTCGGCCCTGGTGCCCCGTGGGCGACCGGCCGTCGCGCTCGACCTCTGCTGCGGGGTGGGGGCCGTGGCCGCCGTCCTCCTGCGCGACCATCCCGGTCTCTCGCTCGTCGCGTCCGACCTCGATCCGGTGGCCGTCGGATGCGCCCGCGCGAACCTCCCGCCGGGCTGCGACGTGGTCGTCGGCGATCTCTTCGACGCCGTGCCCGCCCGGCTCCGAGGTGCCGTCGACGTCCTGACGGCCAATGCGCCGTACGTGCCGACCGGAGCGCTCCCGACCCTGCCGCCCGAGGCGCGCCTCCACGAGCGGGTCACCGCACTCGACGGCGGACACGACGGTCTCGATCTGCACCGCCTGATCGCCCAGGAGGCGCGGGTCTGGCTCCGCCCCGCGGGGTCGCTGCTGATCGAGACGAGCGCGGCTCAGGCCGCCGCCGCCGTGGACCTCCTGACCGCAGGCGGTCTCGACGCGCACAGCGAGTACGACGTCGAGCACGAGACGACGGTCGTCGTGGGCGTGCGACCGCAGTCGGATGCCGCCGGCGGTCGGACGATGCCGTCAGCGGGTCAGATGTCGACCGGGTAGACGCCCTCGACGACGGGGGACTCCGGGGTGCCCGACACCTCGCAGCTGAAGGCGGCCTCGATGCGCCCGTCGGCGGTGTGGCCGTAGCGCACCTCGACGACCGCGCCGGTGGCCGAGTCGCGGACGTCGTCGTCCTCGTAGCTCCAGACGTCGTCGAGGAACGGGACGTCGGGGTACTCGGCCGCGACGGCGTCGACGCAGGCGTCCCAGGCCGGCGGGGCCTCTCGCGTCGGCGCCGTGGCCGGGGCGGGGGGAGTGGTCGTCGGGATCGGCGTGCTCGACGCGTCGGCCCCCGTCGTGGCGAGCCCGGAGGTCTCGGCGGCGCCGGGCTCGGACGTCGGAGTGGCGCACCCGGCGAGGGCGAGGACGAGAGCGATGCTGCTGACGAGCAGGGGGGCGGCCATACGGGGCACGAGGGCTCCTCGAGGGATGACGGGCCGCCACGGTGGCAGGCTTCGAGGGTCAGGATACCGTCACGGAGTCGTTACGGAGGTTCTTCGGGCAAGGTGGACCGATGACCGCTTCAGAGAACCGTGAACCGACCGCACTCGAGCAGGCCATCGCCAAGGGCCAGGCGGGTGAGGGCGACATGAACTCCGTGCTCGCCGAGTTCGTGAACGCCGAGATCGTCGTCCCCACCGCCGTCCAGGCGGAGGAGTCGCTGAACGAGCTGCAGCCCGTGCTCTTCGATCGCGAGGGCACGCCCATGCTCGCCGCCTTCACGCACGCCGACATGATCGGCGACCAGGTGAGAGAGGTGGCGGCGCACTCCGCGACGATCCACGCCGCCGAGCTCGTCCAGGCCATCCCGCCGCAGACGGGACTGGTCGTGAACCCCGGCAACCCCGAGGGCTTCGAGATGCTGCCCGAGGGCGTCGCGCAGCTCGCCGACGACGTCCGCGAGCTCGTGGCCGCGCACCAGGCCGACGAGACCTCGGCGACCGATCGGCCCGCCGGCGCCTGAGCGTCTCGACCCCGAAACCTGCTCGTCACACGCCGGCTGTAGGCTGAGCGCCACAACCGAACATCGGGCCACGAACACGTCGCGGGAGAGCTCCGGTGCGCATCACATGCGCCGACCGGGCACCGAAGGAGCAAGCTCCCCGCCAATCTCTCAGGTACGCGTACCGCGACGGACTGGCCACTCTGAAAAGCAGGAGCGCCTCTCGGCGACTCCTCGCCCACGGTGAAAGTCGACCCGCGTCGGCGAAGCTCTCAGGCCCATGACAGAGGGGGAGCCCCGCACGACTCCGGTCGGGCGGGGCCCACCCCCGTCGTGCAGGTGCTGCACGGCATGCTCCCGGTCGAGACAGCTCGAGGCCGGGCCGTCCTCAGGAGTCAGATGTCCGACGCAGCCTCGAACCTGCCCGCCGCCCCGGGCCCCACCGACGCCGACCTCGTCGACGCCGAGCTGGCGGACGCCGACCTCGTCGACGCCGACCCGGCCGACGCCGACGACGAGCGCTTCAGCCCGCTCCACGAGATCCACGTCGCCGCGGGCGCCTCGTTCACCGACTTCGCCGGGTGGCAGATGCCCGTGCGCTACAGCTCGGATCTCGCCGAGCACCACGCCGTCCGCACCGCGGCCGGTCTCTTCGACCTCTCGCACATGGCCGAGATCGCCGTGGTCGGACCCGACGCCGGCGTCTTCCTCGACCAGGCGCTCGCGGGCACCCTCTCGACCATCGCCGTCGGTCGGGCTAAGTACTCGCTGCTCCTCGCCGACGACGGCGGAATCGTCGACGATCTCGTCGTCTACCGGCTCGACGAGCACGACTACCTCGTCGTGGCGAACGCCGGCAACCGCGAGGCCGCCTTCGGCGCGCTCGCGACCCGCGCCTCCGGCTTCGACGTCACGGTCGACGACGAGAGCGACGACACCGCTCTCGTCGCGATCCAGGGTCCCGAGGCGGAGGGCGTCCTCGACGCGCTCATCAGCGGCGACCGTCTCCAGCCCGACGCGCCGCTCTCGACGCTCCGGTACTACCGGGTGCTGCAGGGCACCTTCGACGACGCCCCCGTCCTGATCGCCCGCACCGGCTACACCGGCGAAGACGGCTTCGAGCTGTACCTCGCGCCCGAGTCCGCCGCCGACCTCTGGACGGCGCTCGCCGAGGCGGGAGCACCCCGGGGCGTCGTCCCCGCCGGTCTCGCCAGCCGCGACACGCTGCGACTCGAGGCGGGCATGCCGCTCTACGGCCACGAGCTCGGTCGCGACGTGCGCCCCGCCCAGGCGGGTCTCGGCCGCGTGGTCGACACCTCGAAGGACTTCGTGGGCCGCTCCGGTGTCGACCCGGCGCCCGGCGCCCGTGTGCTGGTGGGTCTGACCCTGCCGGGTCGTCGAGCGGCCCGAGCGGGCTACCCCGTGGTCACCGACGACGGCACCGTCGTGGGCGAGATCACGAGCGGCGCGCTCTCGCCGACCCTGGGCCACCCCGTCGCCATGGCCTTCGTCGACCCCGACGTGGTCGACCGCGGCCCGGCCCTCGCCGTCGACGTGCGGGGGACGCCGATCCCGGCGACCGTCGTGCCCCTGCCCTTCTACAAGCGCTCCTGACCCTCCCGCGGGCCGACGGCTCGCGCGCCCCGCACCTCACCCCCTCTCGAAAGGCCTCGGCATGACCGACCTCACCTCGCTGCACTACACCGCCGAGCACGAATGGCTGCTCATCGACGGCGACACCGCCACCGTGGGCATCACCGACTACGCGGCCGAGAAGCTCGGCGACGTCGTCTACGTCGACCTGCCGTCCGCGGGCACCGAGGTCGAGTCCGGCACCGTCGTCGGCGAGATCGAGTCGACGAAGTCCGTGGGCGAGCTCTTCGCCCCCGCGCTCGGCACGGTGCTCGAGATCAACGACGCCGTCGTCGACAGCCCCGATCTGGTCAACAGCGACCCGTTCGGCGACGGCTGGCTCATCAAGATCACCCTGGCGTCGACCGACCGCGTCGGCCTCCTCTCGCGCGACGAGTACGTCGCCCTCACGGCCGAATGACCGGCGAGACGACCTCCGGGTCGGTGTTCGGAGACTGGGCCGGTCGTGCGGCCGGCGGATTCGTCGACCGCCACATCGGCACGACGCCGTCCGATCAGGCCGCGATGCTCGCCGTCGTCGGGCACGACAGCGTCGAATCGCTCGTCCGGGCCGCCGTCCCCGACAGCATCCACACGTCGGCCGACGCGGGTGGCACGCTGCCCGCACCGGTGGGCGAGACGGAGGCGCTGGCCGAGCTGAGACGACTCGCCGACCGCAACCGCCCCTCCCGCACGCTCCTGGGGCTCGGTTACTACGACACCGTCACACCCGCGGTGATCCAGCGCAACGTCCTCGAGAACCCGAGCTGGTACACGGCCTACACGCCCTACCAGCCCGAGATCTCGCAGGGGCGGCTCGAGGCGCTGATCAACTTCCAGACGATGGTCTCCGAGCTCACCGGTCTGACCACCGCCAACGCCTCCATGCTCGACGAGGGCACGGCCGTGGTCGAGGGCATGCTGCTCGCCCGCCGCGCCTCGAAGGCGAAGAGCGACGTGTTCGTCGTCGATGCCGACGCGTTCCCGCAGACCAAGGCGCTGCTCGCCGGTCGTGCCGCGGCCGTCGGCATCGAGCTGGTCGAGCTCGATCTGACGGGCGCCGACCCGGCCGAGGTGCCCGAGTCGTTCGGGCTGTTCGTGCAGTACCCCGCGGCGACCGGCGCCGTCCACGACCTCGCGGCGATCAGCGAGGCCAGTCACGCCCACGGCGGTCTCGTCGTCGTCGCGGCCGATCTGCTCGCGCTCACCCTCCTGACCCCTCCCGGCGAGTTCGGGGCCGACGTCGCCGTCGGGACGAGTCAGCGCTTCGGCGTGCCCATGGGCTTCGGTGGTCCGCACGCGGGCTACATGGCGGTCCGCACCGGTCTCGAGCGGCAGCTGCCCGGGCGCCTGGTCGGGGTGTCGCAAGACGTCGACGGGCGGCCGGCCTACCGGCTGAGCCTGCAGACCCGAGAGCAGCACATCCGTCGCGAGAAGGCCACGTCGAACATCTGCACCGCCCAGGTGCTGCTGGCCGTGATGGCCTCGATGTACGCCGTCTACCACGGCCCCTGGGGGCTGCGGCACATCGCGTCGCGGGTGCACGCTCACGCGGCCGACCTCGCCGAGGCCATCGCCGCCTCCGATCTCGAGCTCGAGAACGACACGTTCTTCGACACGCTGCAGGTCTTCGTGCCGGGCCGGTCCGCCGAGCTCGTGGCCGCGGCCCGCGGGCGCGGCTACCTCGTGCACGCCGTCGACGCCGACTGCATCCGGCTGTCGTTCGACGAGACGACCACGCGCGACGACGTCGTCGCGGTCGCCGAGGTGCTGGGCGTCGAGATGCCCCCCGGAAAGGGCGGCGACGGCCCGTCCGGACTCCCGGAGGCGCTGCTGCGGACGAGCGACTACCTCACCCACCCGGTCTTCCGCACCCACCGCAGCGAGACCAGCATGATGCGGTACCTCAAGCACCTCGCCGACAAGGACTACGCCCTCGACCGCGGAATGATCCCGCTCGGCAGCTGCACCATGAAGCTCAACGCGGCCACCGAGATGGCGGCCGTGACCTGGCCCGAGTTCGCCTCGGTGCACCCGTTCGCGCCGGCGGAGGACGTCGAGGGCTACCTCGACCTCGTCGGTCAGCTCGAGGGCTGGCTGGCCGATCTGACCGGTTACGACACGGTGTCGCTGCAGCCCAACGCGGGCAGCCAGGGCGAGCTCGCGGGTCTGCTGGCGATCCGCGGGTACCACCTCGCGAACGGCGACGCCGCGCGCACGGTGTGCCTCATCCCGCAGAGCGCCCACGGCACCAACGCGGCGAGTGCGGTGCTCGCCGGCATGAGGGTCGTCGTCGTCGCCTGCGACGACCGGGGCAACGTCGACCTCGACGATCTGCGGAAGCAGGTCGCGGCCCACGCCGACGATCTCGCGGCGCTGATGATCACCTACCCGTCGACCCACGGCGTGTACGAGCACGACATCCGCGACATCACCGACGCCGTGCACGAGGCGGGCGGCCAGGTCTACGTCGACGGCGCGAACCTCAACGCCCTGCTCGGGTTCGCCAAGTTCGGCGAGTTCGGCGGCGACGTCTCGCACCTGAACCTGCACAAGACGTTCTGCATCCCGCACGGCGGCGGCGGGCCCGGTGTCGGACCGGTCGCGGCCAAGGCGCACCTCGCGCCGTTCCTGCCCGGCCACCCGATGGCGCAGCAGGCCGACCGACGCACCGGGGCGGCCGCGGCGGCCCCGGGGGAGCGACCGGCCCATGCCGGCGTCCCGGTGTCGAGCGCCCCGTACGGTTCGCCGAGCATCCTGCCGATCAGCTGGGCCTACATCCGCATGATGGGCGACGAGGGGCTCGTGCAGGCCACCGGCGCGGCGGTGCTCGCGGCGAACTACGTCGCCGTGCGACTGCGTGAGCACTACCCGGTGCTGTACTCGGGTGAGGGCGGGCTCGTCGCGCACGAGTGCATCCTCGACCTCCGCCCGCTCCGCGACGCGACCGGCGTGACCGTGGACGACGTCGCCAAGCGACTCGTCGACTACGGGTTCCACTCGCCGACGATGTCGTTCCCCGTGGCGGGCACGCTGATGGTCGAACCCACCGAGAGCGAGGACCTCGCCGAGATCGACCGCTTCGTCGACGCCATGATCGCGATCAAGCACGAGGCCGACGAGATCTCGGCGGGTCGGCACGCCGTCGAGGACAGCCCGCTGCGGGCCGCCCCCCACACGGCCGAGTCCGTCATCTCGGGCGAGTGGACGGCCGGTTACAGCCGCGACGAGGCCGTCTACCCGGTCGACTCGCTCAAGCGCGCGAAGTACTGGCCGCCGGTCCGTCGCATCGACCAGGCGTGGGGCGATCGCAACCTGTTCTGCGCCTGCCCGCCGGTCGAGGTCTTCGCCTGATCCGACCGACCTGCGCCCGGGTCCGAGCTCGCCGCTCGGACCCGGGCGTCGGCCGTCAGGAGGGAAGTCCGAAGAACGCGGGGAACGTCGCCGCCGCCCACGGGTAGCCGATGAAGACCGCCGAGTCCATCACGACGTGTGCCACCACGAGCGGCAGGATGCGCCCGAACCGGGCGTACAGCCATCCGAACACCAGGCCCATCACCACGTTGCCGACGAACGCGCCGAACCCCTGATAGAGGTGGTACGTGCCGCGCAGCAGGGCGGCCGCGACGATGATCGTCCACGGGCGCCAGCGGAGATCGGTCAGGCGCGCGAAGAGGTAGGCCACGACGATGACCTCCTCCGTGAGTCCCGCCCGGAGCGCGGAGAGCACCAGCACCGGGACGGTCCACCAGTGCTCGCCGAGGTCCGTGGGCACGACCGTCACCGTCAGGTCGAGAGCCTTGCCGACCAGGTACAGGCCGATGCCGGGGATCCCGATCGCGAGGGCGAGCCCCAGGCCGCCGAGCACATCGCGTCCGCTGCGCGAGAAGTCGACGCCGAGGCGCGCCAGGTGAGGGCGGCGGCCCTGCCAGAGCAGGTAGGCGACCAGCGCGACGGGCACGAGGTCGACGACCACGGCGAGCACCTGGTAGACGAGGTCGAACACGGCGCGATCGCTGAGCGACGAGTTGAGGGTCGCGGTCTGCTGCGACAGGCTCGTGGGCTGGGTGAGGCGGTTGACGATCGACACGAGCGAGTACACGGCGGAGGCGCCGAGCGACAGCCCGAGCACGATCGCGATCTCGACCCGGAGGCGCGAGCGGCTGGGCAGGTCGACCGCCGGTTCGAGAGGCATGGCCGGATAATACCTGCCACGTGTCTGATTTCTCGCAACGGAAACCTGCGCAGATGAGGGGCTTGACGCAACGATCCGTGCGTCGGCGCAACGATCCATCGAATTGGTTTCCGTCGTGTAACCGTTCGCCCTGAGGTTTGGAGAAGCCTGAAAGAGGTGCCTAGGGTCGTCTTCATCCAACGTGGCACGACTCATGGGGAGTCGTGCTGCGTCCTTTCTTGCATCAGGAGGAACATTGAAGAAGACGCGCATGGGCCTCGGGTCCGTCGCCGTCGTGGGGGCGGCAGCACTCGTCCTCACCGGCTGCTCGAACGGCGGTGACTCGGGCGACGCCGCTCCCTCGGGCAACGCCGACGCCATCATCACCACGAACGGCAGCGAGCCGCAGAACCCGCTGGTCCCGTCGAACACCACCGAGACCGGTGGCGGGAAGATCATCGACTCGATCTTCGCCGGCCTCGTCTCGTACGACGCCGAGGGCGCCACCGAGATGGACGTCGCCGAGTCCATCGAGTCCGACGACAACCAGCTCTGGACCGTCAAGCTCAAGGAGGGCCAGACCTTCACCGACGGCACCCCCGTCACCTCCGAGTCCTTCACGAAGGCCTGGAACTGGGCCGCGCAGATCAGCAACGCGCAGAGCGCCTCGTACTTCTTCGACAACATCGAGGGCTACGACGCCGAGGCCGACAGCGACCTCTCGCTCGAGGTCGTCAGCGACACCGAGTTCACGGTCATGCTGAACGCCCCCGAGGCCGACTGGCCCCTGCGTCTCGGCTACTCGGCGTTCTCGCCGCTGCCCGAGTCGTTCTACGACGACGTCGACGCCTTCGGCGAGAGCCCCGTCGGCAACGGCCCCTACAAGCTCGAGAGCGCCGACGCCTGGACCCACAACCAGGACATCAAGCTCGTCACCAACGAGGACTACGACGGTCCGCGCACGCCCGTCAACGGCGGCCTCACCATCACGTTCTACACGACGCAGGACGCCGCGTACTCCGACGTGCTCTCGGGCAACCTCGACATCCTCGACCAGGTGCCGGACACCCAGTTCGCCTCGTACGAGAGCGACTTCCCGGAGCGCTTCGCGAACCAGCCGGCCGCGATCTTCCAGTCGATCACCATCCCGCAGTACCTCGAGCACTTCGACGGCACGACCGAAGAGGGCAAGCTGCGTCGTGCGGCGATCTCGCTCGCGATCAACCGCGGCGACATCACCGACGTCATCTTCCAGGGCACCCGCACCCCCGCCAAGGACTTCACGTCGCCCGTCATCGACGGCTACTCCGAAGACCTCGACGGCTCGGACGTGCTCGACTACGACGCCGACCGCGCCAAGGAGCTCTGGGCTCAGGCCGAAGAGATCGCCCCCTACGGCGACACCACCTTCACCATCGCCTACAACTCCGACGGCGGACACCAGAACTGGGTCGACGCCGCGACGAACAGCATCGCCGACACGCTGGGCATCAAGGCGGCCGGAGAGCCGAAGCCCACGTTCGCCGAGCTCCTCGACCAGGAGGACAACGACGCCATGACCGGCGCCTTCCGTTCCGGATGGCAGGCCGACTACCCGTCGCTGTTCAACTTCCTCGCGCCGCTGTACCAGACCGGTGCCGGTTCGAACTACGGCCGTTACACGAGCGACGAGTTCGACGGTCTCCTGAGCGAGGGCGCCGCCTCGACCTCCGTCGACGACGCCAACGCGAAGTTCCAGGAGGCGCAGGAGGTCCTGCTCACCGACCTCCCCGTCATCCCGCTGTGGTACTCGAACGTGACCGGCGTGTGGGCCGACACGGTCGAGAACGTCCAGTTCGGCTGGAACTCCGTCCCGCTGTTCTACGAGGTCACCAAGCAGTAAGGAACGCATCCGATAGAGGCTCCGGCCTCGTTCAGAACTGCCGAGGGGTCCGGGCGGGTTATCCTGCTCCGGGCCCCTCGGTGGGCGTCCACCACTCTCTCTCCATGATTGCGACATCCATGCACGCGCAGAAAATCGAGGCGGCCTGATGCTCTGGTACACCGGCCGGCGCCTCCTCCAGCTGATTCCCGTCTTCTTCGGGGCGACCTTCCTCATCTACTTCATGGTGTTCGCCCTCCCGGGCGACCCGATCGCCGCCCTGTTCGGCGAGAAGCAGCCGAGCCCCGCCGTCATCGAGGCCATCCGGGCGCAGTACAACCTCGACAAGCCGTTCATCGTGCAGTACCTGCTCTACATCGGCGGTCTGTTCACGGGTGACCTGGGCACGACGTTCTCCGGTCGCCCCGTCATCGACGAGCTCGTCCGGGCGTTCCCGATCACGTTCCGTCTCGCCATGCTCGCTCTCCTGTTCGAATCGATCGCCGGGATCGTCGTCGGCCTCTACGCCGGCCTCCGCAAGGGCAAGATCTTCGACAACAGCGCCCTCGTGGTCTCGCTGCTGCTCATCTCCGTGCCGACGTTCGTCATCGGTTTCGTCCTGCAGTACGTCTTCGGCATCCAGCTGGCCCTCTTCCGGACCACCGTCAGCTCGCAGGCTCCGTGGAGCGAGCTGGTGCTGCCCGCGATCGTGCTCGCCTCGGTGTCGTTCGCGTACATCGTCCGACTCACCCGCGCCTCCGTCGCCGAGAACATGAGCGCAGACTTCGTGCGCACGGCGACGGCGAAGGGCCTCACCCGTCGACGGGTCGTCGGGGTGCACATCCTCCGCAACTCGCTCGTGCCCGTCATCACCTACCTCGGCGTCGACATCGGATCGCTGATGGTCGGTGCGATCGTCACCGAGGGAATCTTCAACATCCAGGGCGTCGGTGGCACCGTCTACCGGGCCATCCAGCTCGGCGAGGGGCCGACCGTCGTGTCGTTCGTCGCGGTGATGGTCATCATCTTCATGCTGGCCAACCTGCTCGTCGACCTGCTCTACGCCGTTCTCGACCCGAGGATCCGCTATGCCAAGTAACACGACACCGGGCCTGTCGCCCGACCACTACGTCGCCCCGCTCGACGAGACCCCGCTGAAGGCCGTCGACGCCGTCGACGAGACCGAGAAGCCCCGCTCCAGCTGGAACGACGCGTGGGACGCCATGAAGACGCGCCCCCTGTTCTGGATCTCCGCGGTGCTGATCCTGTTCGTGATCGTCGTGGCGCTGTTCCCGCAGCTCTTCACGAGCACCTCGCCGACCTCCGGCGCCAGCCTCCCCGACAGCAACGGACCGGCCGAGTCCGGGCACCCGATGGGCTTCACGCTGCAGGGGCTCGACGTCTACGCCCGTGTCGTCTACGGGACCCGGGCCTCGTTGACCGTGGGCCTGCTGGCCACGGTCCTCGTGACCCTGGTGGGCATCGTCATCGGCTCGCTCGCCGGCTACTACGGCGGCTGGCTCGACGCGCTCGTCTCGCGACTCGGCGACATCTTCTTCGCCATCCCCACCGTGCTCGGCGCCATCGTGCTCATGTCGGTCCTGCCCTCGCGCACCCCGCTGACGGTCGCTCTCGTGCTGTCGCTCTTCGCCTGGCCGCAGATCGCCCGCATCATGCGCGGCTCGGTGCTCGGCGCCAAGAGCAGCGACTACGTCATGGCCTCCGCCGCGCTCGGCGTCTCGCGCTTCCGCATCCTGGTCAGGCACGTCATCCCCAACGCGATCACCCCCGTGATCGTCGTGGCGACGGTCTCGCTCGGCACGTTCATCGTCGCCGAGGCCACCCTGTCGTTCCTCGGCATCGGCCTGCCCGGCACCGTGATGTCGTGGGGCAACGACATCAACGCCGCCCGCGCCTCCCTGCGGGTCGCCCCGATGCCCCTGATCTGGCCGGCGGCCGCCCTCTCGGTGACCGTGCTGTCGTTCCTCATGATGGGCGACGTCGTGCGCGACGCCCTCGACCCGAAGGCGAGGGCCCGTCGATGACCTCCACCTCCACCTCCACCCGTCCCGAGTCGGCGAGCACCGCCTCCTCGGCGACCCCCCTGCTCGAGATCAAGGGCCTGAAGATCGGGTTCAAGACCCAGTCGGGCTACGTCGACGCCGTCCGCGGCGTGGACTTCACGATGATGCCGGGCGAACGTCTCGCGATCGTGGGCGAGTCCGGCTCGGGCAAGTCGACCACGGCCACGTCGATCATCGACCTGCTGCCGGGCGCCGGCGAGGTCACCGGGGGGCAGATCCTCTTCGAGGGCAAGGACCTCACGAAGGCGACGCCCGCCGAGATGCAGGCCATCCGCGGTCGCGACATCGGCTACGTGCCGCAGGACCCGATGTCGAACCTCAACCCGGTCTGGAGCATCGGCTTCCAGGTCGAGGAGGCCATCCGCGCCAACGGCGTGGCCACCGGCAAGCAGGCGGTGCGCGATCGCGCGATCGAGGTGCTGAAGGAGGCGGGGCTCGGCGACGCCGACCAGCGTCTGAAGCAGTTCCCTCACCAGTTCTCGGGCGGCATGCGCCAGCGTGTGCTGATCGGGATCGGCCTCTCGTCGCGCCCGAAGCTGCTGATCGCCGACGAGCCGACGTCCGCGCTCGACGTCACCGTGCAGCGGCGGATCCTCGACCACCTCGAGACCCTGACGCGCGACTACGGCACCTCGGTGCTCTTCATCACGCACGACCTCGGTCTCGCGGCCGAACGCGCCGAGAAGCTCGTCGTCATGTACAAGGGCCAGGTCGTCGAGTCGGGGCCGTCGAAGGAGATCCTGGCGAACCCGCAGCACCCGTACACGCAGCGTCTCGTGGCCGCGGCTCCGAGCCTCGCCAGCCAGCGCATCCAGTCGAGCATCGCGCCGACGCACACCAACGACGTCGAGATCTCCGACGAGGGCGCCGACGACGCCGAGCTGATGAAGCGCGCGCACCAGCGCGAAGAGCTCGGCAAGCGGAACGCGTCGTACATCCAGGTCGAGAACCTCACCAAGCTGTACAAGATCCGTCAGGGCGGCTTCAAGACGACCGAGCTGCGGGCCGTCGACGACGTCTCGTTCTCGATCCCGCGCGGCACGACGATGGCGCTGGTGGGCGAGTCCGGCTCGGGCAAGTCCACCGTGGCCAAGCTGGTCCTCCAGCTCGAGTCCATCACCTCGGGCACCGTCGCCATCGACGGGAAGAGCGTCGGGGCCCTGAAGGGCAAGGAGCTCTTCGACTTCCGTCGTCGGGTGCAGCCCGTCTTCCAGGACCCCTACGGCTCGCTCGACCCGATGTACAGCGTCGGCAACACGATCGCCGAACCGCTCGTCACCCACGGCATCGGCGACCGCAAGAGCCGCCAGCAGCGTGTGCACGAGCTGCTCGACCAGGTGTCGCTGCCCGTCTCGATGGTCAACCGCTACCCGGGCGAGCTCTCGGGCGGTCAGCGTCAGCGCATCGCCGTCGCCCGGGCGCTCGCGCTCAAGCCCGACGTGATCGTGCTCGACGAGGCCGTCTCCGCGCTCGACGTGCTGGTGCAGGGCCAGGTGCTCGACCTGCTCACCGACCTGCAGACGGAGCTGGGGCTCACCTACCTCTTCATCACGCACGACCTGGCCGTGGTCCGCCTCATCGCGGACAACGTCTGCGTCATGCAGAAGGGACGCATCGTCGAGGCCGGCACCACCGACGAGATCTTCGCGAACCCGGCGCAGCAGTACACCCGCGAGCTGCTCGAGGCGATCCCCGGCGCGAACTTCGAGTTCGGCCGGTAGTCGACCCGCGCCTCCTCGTCAGGGGCCTCTCCGCCGTTCCGACAGGGGCGGGGGAGGGGCCCTTTACCACGTGCCGTAGACTGTCGTCGCCGGGCTGTGTCCCGTGCATCTCCCCCTCCGCTTCTCGTAAGGAATTCATCCATGGCGACTGCCATCCGCAGCGACCTGCGCAACGTGGCGATCGTGGCCCACGTCGACCACGGCAAGACGACTCTCGTCGACGCCATGCTCAAGCAGACCAACTCGTTCGACGCCCACTTCGACACCGAAGACCGAATGATGGACTCGAACGAGCTCGAGCGCGAGAAGGGCATCACGATCCTCGCGAAGAACACCGCGGTGCTCTACAACGGTGCTCACGCGGCCGACGGCCCGATCACCATCAACGTGATCGACACCCCCGGCCACGCCGACTTCGGCGGTGAGGTCGAGCGCGGCCTCTCGATGGTCGACGGCGTCGTGCTGCTCGTCGACGCGTCCGAGGGGCCCCTGCCCCAGACCCGCTTCGTGCTCCGCAAGGCCCTCGCGGCCAAGCTCCCCGTCATCCTGCTGGTCAACAAGACCGACCGCCCCGACGCCCGCATCGACGAGGTCGTGGCCGAGTCGCAGGACCTCCTCCTCGGTCTCGCCAGCGACCTGAGCGAAGAGGTCGAAGACCTCGACCTCGACGCGATCCTCAACGTGCCCGTGGTCTACGCCTCGGGTCGTAACGGCGCAGCGTCGATCAACAAGCCGGCCGACGGCTCGCTGCCCGACAACGCCGACCTCGAGCCGCTGTTCGACGCCATCCTCACGCACGTGCCGGCGCCGACCTACGACGACGAGCACCCCCTGCAGGCGCACGTGACCAACCTCGACGCGTCGCCGTTCCTCGGTCGTCTCGCGCTCCTCCGCGTGTTCCACGGCACCCTGAAGAAGGGCCAGACCGTCGCCTGGGTCAAGCAAGACGGCACCACGGTCAACGCCCGCATCACCGAGCTGCTCATCACCAAGGCCCTGCAGCGCTACCCCGCCGAGTCCGCGGGCCCCGGCGACATCGTCGCCGTCGCCGGCTTCGACACCATCACCATCGGCGAGACCCTCTCCGACCCCGACGACGTCCGGCCGCTGCCGACCATCACGGTCGACGACCCCGCGATCTCGATGACCATCGGCACGAACACGTCGCCGCTGATCGGCAAGGTCAAGGGTCACAAGCTGACCGCGCGCATGGTCAAAGACCGTCTCGACCGAGAGCTGATCGGTAACGTCAGCCTCAAGGTCGTCGACATCGGACGCCCCGACGCGTGGGAGGTCCAGGGTCGAGGAGAGCTCGCACTCGCCATCCTCGTCGAGCAGATGCGACGCGAGGGCTTCGAGCTCACCGTCGGCAAGCCGCAGGTGGTCACCCGTCGCGACGAGAACGGCAAGCTCCAGGAGCCGTTCGAGCACATGACCGTCGACGTGCCCGACGAGTACCTCGGTGCGATCACCCAGCTGATGGCCGCCCGCAAGGGCCGCATGGAGAACATGGCGAACCACGGTTCGGGCTGGGTCCGCATGGAGTTCATCGTCCCGTCGCGCGGCCTGATCGGCTTCCGCACGCAGTTCCTCACCGACACGCGCGGCACCGGCATCGCCAACGGCATCAGCCACGGCTACGGTCCCTGGGCCGGCGAGATCTCGACCCGTACCAACGGCTCGATCATCGCCGACCGTTCGGGTGTCGTCACGCCGTTCGCGATCCAGAACCTGCAAGAGCGCATGACCTTCTTCGTGCAGCCGACCGAAGAGGTCTACGAGGGCATGGTCGTGGGCGAGAACTCGCGCGCCGACGACATGGACGTCAACATCACCAAAGAGAAGAAGCTGACCAACATGCGTCAGTCGACGGCAGACAACTTCGAGTCGATGACGCCCTCGCGCGTCCTCTCGCTCGAGGAGTCGCTCGAGTTCGCCGGTGACGACGAGTGCGTCGAGGTCACCCCCGACGCCATCCGCATCCGCAAGGTCGAGCTCGACGCGTCGGCTCGCCAGCGCAGCACCGCTCGTCTCAAGAAGCAGAACGCGTAGCACCACCGAGTCACCGCCAGACCGAGAGGCGGCCCGCAGCAGTGCGGGCCGCCTCTCGTGTATCCACCCCGCTGCGCTTCGCCGCCCCTCGCTGCGTGCCCCGCACGTTCCACGCCCACGCCCAGAGACGGCCGCTACCCTCTCCGGGTGCCGATCCGTTCGAAGTCCCTCATCCGCTCCGCCGCCGCTCTGACCATCGTCGTCGGTCTCGGCGCCGGCCTCACCGCGTGCGGTTCGGGCTCGCCGATCGACAACATCGTCGGCGGCGCGATCGACAGCAGCGTCGAGGGCCTCACCGGCACCGTGCAGCAGGCCGTCGAAGACGCCGCGGGCGAGGCGCTCGGCGGGGCCGGCATCACGACGGACGGCACGCTCCCCGAGTCGTTCCCCGCCGACGTCCCGCTCGTCGAGGGCACCGTGCGCGGGGGCGGCGCCGGGCCCGAGGGGTCCGGCTGGGTGGCTCAGATCACCGTCTCGGGCGCCGACCGCTTCACCGTCGCGCAGCAGCAGCTCGAGCAGGCCGGCTACACGGCCAGCGGTGTCGACTCCGACGCGGACAGCGGCTTCGGCACATTCACGGGCCCGGCGTACCGCGTCGTGCTCACCGTGTCGACCGACACCGACGGGGTCTCGACGGCGACCTACGTCGTCACCCCCGTCTGACCTCCGCACTCGCGAGCGTCCGCGCCGCGCCGGCCGCCCCGACCCGGCGGCGTCAGGCGAAGAGCGTCTCGCCGACCCAGCCGTTCTCCGACGCCCCCGGCGGCACCGCGAAGATCGCCGAGCCGACGTGCTTGACGTACTCGTTCATGCGATCGCTGCGGGCGAGCGACTGCTGGATCGGCACGAACTGCCTCCGGCTGTCGCGGTTGAAGCAGATGAAGAACAGCCCCGCGTCGAGGCGTCCGAGCTCGTCGTTGCCGTCGACGAAGTTGTAGCCGCGCCGCAGCAGGGTGGCCCCGTCGTTGTTCTGCGGGTGGGCGAGCGCGACGTGCGAGTCGGGCGCGATGGCCGGCCCGCCGGTCGAGGCCGCGGCGGCGAAGTCGGGTGCGGTGAACTCCGATCCGCCCGACAGCGGGGCCCCCTCGCCCTTGTCACGGCCGACGACGGTCTGCTGCTCGGCGAGGGAGGCGCGGTCCCAGGTCTCGATCGTCATCCGGATCTTCCGGGCGACGAGGTACGACCCGCCCGCCATCCAGGCGGCGCCGTCGCCCTCGGTCGCCCAGACGCCGTCGGCGACGGCCCCGGTGTCCTCGGCCTTGACGTTCGCGGTGCCGTCCTTGAAGCCGAACAGGTTGCGCGGAGTGGTCTGCCCGCGGGTCGTCGACGAGGTGCGGCCGAAGCCGAGCTGCGACCAGCGGAGGGAGGCGCGGCCGAAGGCGATCCGCGACAGGTTGCGGATCGCGTGCACGGCCACCTGGGGGTCGTCGCTGCACGCCTGCACGCAGAGGTCGCCGCCGCTGGCCGCCTCGATCAGCTGATCGCCCGAGAAGTGCGGCAGGTCGATCAGCGCGGCAGGGCGTCGCGAGGCCAGCCCGAAGCGGTCGACGCCCGTGGCGGTGGTGAAGAGCGTCGGGCCGAAGCCGATGGTCACGGTGAGCCCGGCCGCGGGCAGGCCGAGGGCCTCGCCGGTGTCGTCAGGAGGCGCGGCGAGCGACCCGCCCGTCGCCCCCGTCGGGCTGACATCCAACCCGGCGGTCAGTCTCGACGCGGCGTAGCTCCAGTCCTTCAGCAGCTCGACCAGCTCGGCGCGCGTGGTGCCGTCCGAGACGTCGAACGCCGCGAAGTGCAGGCGGTCCTGCGCGGCGGTGGTGACGCCCGACTGATGCGGTCCGAAGAACGGGTACGTCGCCGCCGCGCCCGAGCCGCCCGCGGTGTGCGCGACGACCGCGCGGTCGGCTCCGATCCCGACGCCGAGACCGAGCACGCCGGCGCCGACGCCCGTGCCGACGAGTCCGAGCAGGCCCCGTCGCGACAACCCCGGTCGCTCGGCGGCGCCGCCCGTCTCTCGGGCGCCGTCAGTCCCGCCCACGCTGCGGGCCACCGTCAGGAGACCAGAGCCGCGGTCAGCCGGCTGAGCGGCTCGCTGAGCGCGTTGACGGCGTCCGACAGCTTCTTCTTGTCGGCGTCGGTCAGCTCGGTGTACGCCGGGTAGCCCGAGTCGAGGCTCCCGTAGCCGGCGAGCAGGGTCTCGACCGAGGTCATCTCGTCGTCGATCGAGGTCGCGAGCTCCGGGTCCTCCTCGTCGACGATGTCGCGGACGCCGTCGAAGGCGACACGGGCCCCCTCGAGGTTGCCCTGGAAGTCGTAGAGGTCGGTGTGCGACCAGATCTCCTCCTCGCCGGTGATCTTGCCGGTCGCGACCTCGTCCATCAGGCCGACCGCCCCGTTCGCGATCGTGTCGATGCCGACCGAGAAGTCGTCGGCCGTCACCTCGTCGTAGAGGTCGGCGGTGTCGCCGGTCAGCAGGTCGGCGAAGCGCTGGCGCTCGGCGGGCGTCAGGGCGACGTACGCCGCGCCTCCGTTCGCGTCGGCCGACGGCTGCCAGAGGTCCTTCTCGATGCGGTGCCAGCCGGTCCACTCGGTGCCGGGCTCGACGTCGGCCTCTCGGAAGTCGATCTTCGGGTCCAGATCGCCGAACGACTCGGCGACCGGCTCGATGCGCTCGTAGTGCGCCCGGGCGGTCGGGTAGAGAGCGCGCGCGCGGTCGTCGTCACCGGAGGTGTACGCGGCCAGGAACTCGTCCGTCGCCGCGACGAGCTGCCCCGTCTGGTCCTTCACGTAGCCGACGTAGGCGGCGGCCGCGGCGTCGATGCGCTCCTTCTCCGAGCCGGTCGGCTCGACGGCGCCGCCCGAGTCGGTGACGGTGAACGTCGCGCGGACGCCCTCGCCGACGAGGCCCGGGACGCACGCGGTGTAGTAGTCGCCCGCGGGCACCGACACGGTCATCGAGCCGGACGTCCCCGGCCCGATGTTCTCCTTCTCGCTGATGATCCGCAGGCCGTCGTCGGCGAGCAGCTCGAACTCGCTGTTGTCGCGTCCCGTGTTCGTCATCGTGAACGTGACGGGGCCGCTCGGCACCGAGGTCGTCGACAGCACGCAGCCGTCGTCGGACCCGTCGACGGTCACGGCGGTGGCCGCGGACGAGCCGGCCGGCGTGTTCGCGACGCAGCCGGTGAGGGCCAGCACGACCACGGCGAGGCCGGAGGCGACGCCGAGAGGGTGGACGAGGCGGGCGGGGCGAGCGGTCATTCGTGGGCTCCTGCGGTGCGGGGGGTGAGAGTGGTGGACTCGGATCCGGAGGCGGCGGGACGGGTCGGCCCGCGCCTCCTCGTGGCGCGTGCGACGAGCGGGACGACGACGGCGAGGTAGACGAGCCAGCCGCCGAGCTGCAGCCAGCTCGGGGTCGGGGTGAAGTTCACGAGACCCTGCAGCAGCACGCCCTGGGGGCTCGTCGGCGGCACGGCCGAACTGACGTCGAACGCCGTGGAGGTGCGGCCCGGCAGCACGCCGGCCTCTTGCAGGTCTCCGATCCCGTAGGCGAGCACCCCGGCCGCGACCACCACCAGGAAGTACCCGGTCACGGTGAAGAACCGCCGGAGGTCGATGGTCATCACACCGCGGTGGATGGCGACGCCGATCGCGACCGCGCTGAGGATCCCGAGCAGGGCGCCGAGCAGGGGCACGGGCCCCCCGCCGGTCGACTGCACCGCGGCCCAGACGAAGAGGGCCGTCTCGATGCCCTCGCGACCGACCGACAGGAAGCCGAGTGCGACGATCGCCCAGGCGCCGCCCTCGAGCGCCCGATCGAGCCCCGACTGCAGCTCGTGCTTCATGCTCCGCGCCGTGCGGGCCATCCAGAAGACCATCCAGGTGACGAAGCCGACGGCGACGAGCGAGAGCCCGCCGCCGATGATCTCCTGCGCCTGGAAGGTCAGGCCGTAGGCGCCGAAGGTGAGGACGGCGCCGACGCCGAGCGACAGCACGACGGCGGCCGTGACGCCGAGCCACAGCCGGGGGAGGACGTCCCGGCGATCGACCTTGACGACGTAGGCGACGAGGATGCCGACGACGAGCGAGGCCTCGAGGCCCTCTCGGAGTCCGATGAGGTAGTTGGCGAGCACTGATGGGGCCTTCGGGTCGGCGGCGTACGGGCGGCATCGGCGGCGCCTGGGGCGGTCGGGACTCGACCGCACGGGGTAGTTTGGTTAGGCTAACCTTGCTAAGGGTCGGCTGACGAGGACCGACCATAGTGCCGGGCGGCCTATCCTGTCCAGTGATGACTTACTTCGGCACGCCTGGTGGCGACGGCACCGGCTCAGCGGCCCCCCGGGTCGAACGGGTGCTCGTCGTGCACGCCCACCCCGACGACGAGACGATCACGACGGGGGGCACCCTCGCGACCCTGGTCGACGCGGGTGCGAGCGTCACCGTCGTGTCCTGCACGCGCGGAGAGCTCGGAGAGGTGATCCCCGACGACCTCGCACGACTGCGCGACGACGAGGCCGCGCTGGCGGTCCACCGAGAGGGCGAGATCGCCGCGGCGCTCCGCGAGCTCGGCGTGCGCGACCACCGGTTCCTCGGCGACGTCGGCGCGCGGACGCCCGGTCTCGAGCCCCGCGTCTACCGCGACAGCGGCATGGTGTGGCGCTCCGACGGCGTCGCCGGTCCGACCGACGACCTCCACCCGGCCGCCTTCTGCGCGGCCGAGTTCGGTGAGATCGTGTCCGATCTCTCCGCCGTCGTCGACGCCGTCCGGCCCACGGTCGTCGTCTCGTACGACGACGACGGCGGCTACCACCACCCCGACCACGTCCGTGCGAACCGGGCCGCCGTCCGAGCCGCCCGCCTGGCGGGTGTGCCCTACTTCGCCATCGTCGCGGGCGCCGACGAGGCGACCGGCGTCGAGGCCGAGGCCCTGCGAGACGACCCCTCGGTCGTGACGATGGACGTCCGACCCGTGGCGCCCCGGGTCGTGGCCGCGCTCCGTGGGTACCGCACGCAGCTCGAGGTCGTCGACCTGCCCGGCGGCGGAGCGGGCATCCGCTACCCGCACGGCCGGGTCGACCGCCTGGCGTCGACCGAGTCGTTCCGCTTCGTGGCGGACCCCGACGAGCTCGCGCCGCTCCCGGCGAACACCTCCGAGCTGAGCGACATGAGTCTCGGAGGCAAGATCGGCACGTATCTGCTGTCCGTCGCGGCGGGCGCCGTCTTCGGCGCTATCGGCACGGTCGCGCATCAGGGCACGACGTCGATCGGCGGCGCGGTGGTGCCCACCGGTCTCGTGCTCTCGCTGATCATGGCGCTCGCCCTCCTCGTCGGCTTCCGCCAGGTCTTCCGGTCGCGCACCGTCGTGGCGGCCGTCGCGCTCGGACTGCTCGGGGTCACCGCGCTGCTCTCCCAGCCCGGTGCCGGCGGCTCGGCGCTCGTCCCGGCGAATCCCGCCGGCTACCTCTGGACGTTCGGCCCGGTGCTGATCGCCACGGTCGTGCTCGCGTGGCCCTTCCTCGACGGGGGAGCCAACGTGCAGCGGGGCCGCGATAAGATGAACGCCTTGCCCGACGCGAAGGGAACACCCGAGACGTGACGTATGTGATCGCACTTCCCTGTGTGGATGTCAAAGACCGAGCCTGCATCGACGAATGCCCCGTCGACTGCATCTACGAGGGCGAGCGTTCGCTCTACATCCACCCCGACGAATGCGTCGACTGCGGTGCGTGCGAGCCCGTCTGCCCCGTCGAGGCCATCTACTACGAAGACGACCTCCCCGACAAGTGGGCCGACTACTACAAGGCCAACGTCGAGTTCTTCGACGAGATCGGCTCGCCCGGCGGCGCGGCCAAGGTCGGCGTCATCGCGAAAGACCACCCCGTCATCGCCGTCCTCCCGCCCCAGGGCTGACGAGTCCGTCGTGGCGCTCGATCTCCCCGACTTCCCGTGGGACTCCCTCTCCGAGCTCGCGACGACGGCACGGGCGCACCCCGGTTCGATCGTCGACCTCTCGGTCGGGTCGCCGGTCGATCCGACCCCGGTCGTCGTCCGCGACGCTCTGACGGCCGCCACCGACGCGCACTCCTATCCGCAGGTCGCGGGCACACCCGCCCTGCGTGAGGCGATCGTCGAGTGGTACGCCCGGCGACGCGGAGTCACGGGTCTCGACACCGACGCCGTGCTCCCGACGATCGGGTCGAAAGAGCTGATCGCGGGGATGGCCCTCTGGCTCGGCCTGGGCCCCGGCGACACGATCGTGCATCCGGCGAACGCCTACCCGACCTATGCGCTCGGCGCCGCGCTCGTGGGCGCCGACGCCGTCGCCTCCGACGATCCCGCGTCATGGCCCGAGTCGACCCGTCTCGTCTGGCTCAACAGCCCCGGCAACCCCGACGGCTCGGTGCTCGACGTCGAGCGGCTCGCCGCCGCGGTGGCCCGTGCCCGCGAACTCGGCGCCGTGATCGCCGGCGACGAGTGCTACGCCGAGCTCGGCTGGGAGGGCGAGTGGGCCACGCGACCCACGCCGTGCATCCTCGACCCCCGTGTGGTCGGCGACCGGCTCGACGGGGTCGTCAGCGTCTACTCGCTGAGCAAGCAGTCGAACCTCGCGGGGTACCGGGCGGGCTTCGTGGCCGGCGACCCGGCCGTCATCGGCCAGCTGCTCGCCGTCCGCAAGCACGCGGGTCTCATGCCGCCGGCTCCCGTCCAGGAGGCCATGCGCGTGGCGCTCGGAGACGAGGCGCACGTGGCCGAGCAGAAGGCGCTCTACCGCGCGCGACGCGCAGCCCTGGCGCCGGCCCTCGAGGGCGCCGGTTTCCGCATCGATCACAGCGAGGCCGGTCTCTACCTCTGGGTCACCCGCGACGAAGACGCCTGGCAGAGCGCCGCCTGGCTGGCCGAGCGGGGCATCCTCGTGGCGCCCGGCTCGTTCTACGGCGCCGAGGGCGGGCGGCACGTCCGCGTGGCCCTGACGACGACCGACGAGCGCATCGCCGCCGCCGTGGAGCGCCTCGAGCACTGACCGCTAGGCTGGCGGAGTGACTGACACTGCCAACGACGCCCAGAAGGCCACGCTGCAGTTCCCGGGGGGAACAGCCGAGTTCCCGATCGTCCCGAGCACCGAAGGTGCCTCGTCGATCGACATCTCGACGTTCACCAAGCAGACCGGTTTCACCACCCTCGACAACGGGTTCGTGAACACCTCGACCGCCCGCAGCAAGATCACCTACATCGACGGTGATCAGGGCATCCTGCGCTACCGGGGCTATCCGATCGAGCAGATCGCCGCGAACTCGACCTACCTCGAGACCGCCTGGCTGCTCATCTACGGCGAACTGCCCACCCCCGACGAGCTGGCGGGCTTCGACGCCCGCATCCGCCGCCACACGCTGCTGCACGAAGACCTCCGTCGGTTCTTCGACGCACTGCCGCATTCGGCTCACCCGATGTCCGTGCTCTCGAGCGCGGTCGGCGCCCTCGGCACGTTCTACGAGGGCTCGATGAGCACCTCCGACCCCGAGCAGGTCGAGCTGCAGACGATCCGTCTGCTGGCGAAGCTGCCGGTGATCGCCGCGTACGCGCACAAGAAGAGCCTCGGTCAGGCGTTCCTCTACCCCGACAACTCGCTCAGCTTCGTCGACAACTTCCTCAAGCTGAACTTCGGCACGATGGCCGAGCCGTACGAGGTGAACCCCGTCCTCTCGAAGGCGCTCGAGCGCCTCCTCATCCTGCACGAAGACCACGAGCAGAACGCGTCGACGTCGACCGTGCGACTCGTCGGCTCGACGCAGGCCAACATGTTCTCGTCGATCTCGGCCGGCATCAGCGCCCTCTACGGCCCCCTGCACGGCGGGGCGAACGAGGCCGTGCTGTCGATGCTGGCCGACATCAAGGCCAGCGGCCAGGGCGTCGAGCGCTTCGTCGAGCGGGTGAAGAACAAAGAAGAGGGCGTCAAGCTCATGGGCTTCGGCCACCGGGTCTACAAGAACTACGACCCGCGCGCGAAGCTCGTCAAAGAGAGCGCGAACGAGGTCCTCGCCGCCCTCGGCGTCAAAGACGACCTGCTCGACATCGCGATGGAGCTGGAGGGCATCGCCCTCGCCGACGACTACTTCGCCGAGCGCAGGCTCTACCCGAACGTCGACTTCTACACCGGGGTCATCTACAAGGCCATGGGGTTCCCGCCCCGCATGTTCACGGTGCTCTTCGCGATCGGGCGTCTGCCGGGCTGGATCGCCCACTGGCGCGAGATGAACGCCGACGCCACGACCAAGATCGGCCGCCCGCAGCAGCTGTACCTGGGCGAGACCCAGCGCGACTGGCCCCAGCGCTGACCGCGCATCGGTCGCCGCGAACACGACGCCCCGGCGTCGGCGCCGCACCCGCATCTCGTGGGTGTCGCGTCGAAGCCGGGGCGTCGTGCTGTCAGCAGCCGCAGCAGCGACAGCGACAGCAGCCGCAGCCGCAGCGGTAGCGACCGCCGTCGCAGCGGCCGCAGCCGCTAGGCGTGCAGCTGCGAGTTCAGCGTGATGCCGTGGCCCTTGCGCGGCAGCACCTCGACGGCGCCCGTCAGCGAGTTGCGGCGGAACAGCAGACCGGGCCGCCCCGAGAGCTCGACGGCCTTGACGGTCTGGGTCGAGCCGTCCGACGACGTCGTGCCGCCGACGACGACCACCTTGGTGCCGGCGGTGACGTAGAGCCCCGCCTCGACCACGGTGTCGTCGCCGATCGAGATGCCGATGCCGCTGTTCGCGCCGAGCAGCGCCCGCTCGCCGATCGTGACGCGCTGGGCGCCTCCTCCCGACAGGGTGCCCATGATGGAGGCGCCCCCGCCGATGTCGGATCCGTCGCCGACGACGACGCCCTGCGAGATGCGGCCCTCGACCATCGACGTGCCGAGGGTGCCGGCGTTGAAGTTGACGAAGCCCTCGTGCATGACGGTCGTGCCGGGGGCGAGGTACGCGCCGAGGCGGACGCGCGAGGCGTCGGCGATGCGGACCCGGTCGGGCGAGACGTAGTCGAGCATGCGGGGGAACTTGTCGATGCCGGTGGTCGCGATGCCGGCGCGCTGCAGGGCGGGGCGGAGGCGGGCGAAGTCGTCGGGGTGCACCGGGCCGGCGTTCGTCCACGTGACGATCGGCAGATGCCCGAAGACGCCGTCGAGGTTGACCGTGTTCGGCTTGACCAGCAGGTGGCTGAGCAGGTGCAGGCGCAGGTACGCGTCGGAGGTGGACGCAGGAGGCGCGCTCAGCTCGATCTCGACGGTCACCGGCACGAGATCGACGGCGCGGCGGGCGTCGGGCCCGGCGGCGTCGGCGATCTCGGCCGGGACGAGTGCGGGGTCGCGGTCGGCCGGAAGGCGGCCGAGCGAGGGGGAGGGGAACCAGGTGTCGAGCGTCGTGCCGTCGGCGGAGACGGTCGCCAGCCCGTCACCGTAGGCGTGGGTGGCGGCGGTGTCGTCGGAAGTCATGAGGTCAACCGTATCGGCCCGACTCCGTGCGGTCACGGGGTGCGACGACCGCAGCAGGCGCTCCGTCGGCCCCCGTACACTCGGGGCCATGCCGAAGATCGACCTCAGCGTGTCCGCCGTCGACGTCACCCGCCAGCTCTGCGACATCGAGTCCGTCTCCGGCGACGAGGGTCGCATCGCCGACGCGATCGCCGAGACCCTGGCGGGGCACGATCATCTCGAGGTGGAGCGCGACGGCGACGCGATCGTCGCCCGCACGAGCCTGGGCCGGCCGCAGCGCGTCGTGGTGGCGGGACACATCGACACCGTGCCCCTGAACGACAACCTGCCGACCCGCTACGAGACCGAAGACGGCGTCGAGTTCCTCTGGGGTCGCGGCACCGTCGACATGAAGGCCGGCTGCGCCGTGCACCTGCGGCTGGCCGTCGAGCTGACCGAGCCCAACGTCGACGTGACCTGGGTCTGGTACGACCACGAGGAGGTCTCCGACTCCCTCAACGGCCTGGGCCGCCTCGTCCGCACCCGCCCCGAGCTGCTCCAGGCCGACTTCGCCATCCTCGGCGAGCCCACGCGCAGCGAGATCGAGGGCGGCTGCAACGGCAACCTCCGGGCGGAGATCCGCACCACGGGTCGCCGGTCGCACAGCGCCCGCTCGTGGATCGGCGACAACGCCATCCACCGCGCCGCCCCCATCCTCGACCTGCTCGCCGCCTACGAGGCCCGCGAGGTCGAGGTCGACGGCCTCGTCTACCGCGAGGGTCTGAACGCCGTCGGCATCGCGGGCGGTGTCGCCGGCAACGTCATCCCCGACGAGTGCGTCGTCACGGTCAACTACCGCTTCGCCCCCAGCCGCTCCGGCGACGAGGCCGTCGCCCATGTGCGCGAGCTGTTCGCCGGCTTCGACGTCGTGGTCGTCGACCTCGCCGAAGGGGCTCGACCCGGGCTCGACGCCCCGTTGGCCGCGCAGTTCCTGGCCGCGGTCGGCGGTGAGGCGAAGCCGAAGTACGGCTGGACGGACGTCGCGCGCTTCTCCGCCCTCGGCGTGCCCGCCGTGAACTACGGCCCCGGCGACCCGCTCCTCGCCCACCACGACGACGAGCGGGTGCCGCTCGAGCAGATCGTCGAGAACGAACGCGGACTGCGGGCGTGGCTGACGGCCTGACCGTCGGAGACGCGACCCGCGCCTCCTCGGCGGGCGAAGGAGGCGCGGGTCGTCGCCGAGCTCGTCGCGCGCTGGTCGTCCGCTACCGTCTCACCCCCTGGTGGGCGCGGGTGCTCGTCGTGTTCGTCGCCTCCCGCGTCGTCAGCACCGCTCTCCTGCTCGGCTTCGCGCGGGTGCAGGGGCCCAACGCGTGGACGCTGCCGAGCCCGGACTACGCGAGCTTCGCCACCATCTGGGACGGCCACTGGTACTACATCATCTCGGCGGTCGGCTACCCGACGACCCTGCCGATCACCTCGACCGGGAACGTCGGCGAGAGCGCGTGGGCCTTCATGCCGGTGTACCCGTTCACGGTCCGTGCCCTGACCGAGCTGACCGGGGTGCCGTTCGCACCGCTCGCCGTGTTCGTCTCGGTCCTCTGCGCCGCCGGCACGGCCCTGCTGCTGCACCGACTGATGCGGCACGTGCTGCCCGAGGGCACGGCGCTCTTCACGGTCGCGCTGTTCTGCTTCTCGCCCCTCTCGCCGCTGCTGCAGGTGGCCTACGCCGAGTCGATGTTCCTGCTGCTGCTCTGCGCCTGCCTCCTCCTGCTGGTGCGTCGTCAGTACCTGCCGATGCTGCCCCTCGTGGCCGCGCTGTCGTTCACGCGACCGGGCGCCCTCGCTCTCGCCCTCGCGATCGGACTGCACGCCGTCCACCGATGGTCCACGCGCGCCCGCGACCCGTTCCCGCGCCGCGAGATGATCGCCGTGTCGGTGTCGGCGGTGACCACCGCGGTGCTCGGCGTCGGCTGGCTGATCGTGGCGGGCGTCGTCACGGGGCGGCCGGACGCCTACACGGCCACCGAGCTGGCATGGCGGGCGCCCTACGTGGGGTACGGGCCGCTGGTGCCCTTCTCCGCCTGGTTCGAGGGGGCCGCCTTCTGGTCGCGGATGAGCGGCGGGTTCCCCGTCGGGGCGGTGTTCGTGCTCGCCGTGCTGGGTCTCGCCGTGCTCCTGCTGGGGCCGTGGGGGCGCCGGATCGGAGTCGACCTGCGCCTCTGGGGAGTCGCCTACGCGCTCTATCTGCTCGCCGTGTTCTTCCCGCAGTCGAGCACCTGGCGACTGCTGATGCCGCTCTTCCCGCTGCTGGGCATCCTCGCGGTGCCCCGTTCGCGCGTCTGGCGCGTGGGGCTGCTGCTGGTCTTCGTCGCCGGGCAGTTCGCCTGGCTGTATTACAGCTGGTGGGTCGACGGCTACGACTGGACGCCGCCGTGATCGGCCGACGACGGAAGCGCGTTTAGGTGCGGGCGTACAAATCACGGATAATAGGACGAGCATCTTTGCGAAAGGGGACTATCTGATGGCAGCCATGAAGCCGAGGACCGGCGACGGACCTATGGAAGCCGTGAAGGAGGGTCGTCTCATCATCGTGCGTGTTCCGCTCGAGGGTGGGGGACGCCTCGTGGTGTCGGTCAACGACGACGAAGCCAAAGAGCTCCACGACGCCCTCGCGAGCGTCGTCGGCGCTTAGTCGGCCACCTTCCCAGCACCATCGCGAGCAGCCCCGCCGATCACCGATCGGCGGGGCTGCTCCGTCGTTCAGAGCTTGACGAGCTGCAGGAGTCCGTCGCCGGCCGTCGACAGCGAGCTGATCACCGCGGGGGAGGTCGAGACCTCGGTCAGCAGCGTGCGGAACTGCGTCGTCGTGGCGTCCCGTCGGGCGGGGTTCGAGACCGAGCCGTGCCAGAGCGCGTGGGCGACCAGCACGAGTCCGCCCGGGCGGGCGAGGCGCAGACCGTGCTCGACGTACTCGATGACGGAGCCAGGGTCGGCGTCGACGAAGACGATGTCGTACGAGTTCTCGTTCATCCGCGGCAGCACCTCGGAGGCGCGGCCGGTGATGAGACGGAACCTGTTCACCGGCACGCCGGCGCCGAGGTACGCGTCGCGGGCGGCCTGCTGGTGGTCGACCTCGCGGTCGATCGACGTGAGGGTCGCCCGGGGTGCGCCGTGCAGCAGCCAGAGACCGCTGACGCCGACGCCGGTTCCGATCTCGATGATGTTCTTCGCACCCGATGCTGCCGCGACGACCGCGAGCTGCGCGCCGACGGCGGGGGAGACCGGTTCGACCCCGACCTCGAGCGAGTGCTGACGAGCCTCTGCGAGCGGACCGCTCTCGGTGACGAGCTCTTCGGCGAATTTCCAGCTTGACTCTATTTGCGACACACCCACTCCTCGAAAGGCCAACTCTAGGGGGTGGCCCCCGGCGGCACCGGTTAGTCTGCTTGCGTGTCCCTCTCCGGTCTGACCTTCGACAAGCTGCTCATCGTGGGTGTGCTGGCCGTCTTCCTGCTCGGGCCCGATCGTCTGCCCGTCTACGCGTCGAAGCTCGCTCAGCTCGTCAAGTCGGTCAAGAACATGGCCAACGGCGCCAAAGAGCGCATGCGCAGCGAGATGGGCCCCGAATTCGACGAGGTCGAGTGGCAGAAGCTCGACCCTCGGCAGTACGACCCCCGCCGCATCATCCGCGATGCGCTCCTCGATCCGCCGAGCGGGGGCGCCACGTCCGTGACCCCCGCAGCCATGGCGACGGCCGGGGCGGTCGCCGCGGGTCTGCCCTCCCGCGGCCCGGCGCCGCGCTCCGTGCCGCTCGCCGCCGGCGAGGTCGCGCCCTACGACTCCGAGGCCACCTAGGCCGCTCGTCACTGCGCCTGCGCTCAGACACCCCCGTGCAGGCCGGCGACCCGTGTCGCCTCGGCGCGGAGCGCGTCGACCACGCGACGGACGCTCGGCCTCTCGGCCCGGTCGCGGCGCATCAGCGCCGAGACGTAGCGGACGGCCCGGATGTTCTCGAGAGGCAGCAGGACCATGTCGTCCCGCGCCTCCTTCGCGGTGAATCGGGGCAGGACGGCGATGCCGAGACCCGCACCCACCAGCGACTCGGTGACCTTCGTGTCGCTGAAGCGCTGCGAGATGCGCACGGGGCTGCCGGTGACGCGCTCGATCTCGGTGTAGACCCACTCGAACGGGAAGCCGCTCGGCACCCCGATCCAGCTCTCGCCCTCCAGGTCGGAGGGGGAGAGCGAGGCCCGGCCCGCCAGGCGGTGGTCGGCGGGGAGGGCGATGTCGAGCGGCTCGGTGAGCAGGGGGACGTTGACGAGGCCGCGCCCCCGCCAGGAGCGGCTCTCGGACGCGTGGGCGACGACGACGTCGTGGTCGCCCGCCAGGTCGGCGAACTCGCGGATGGACGGGTCGTGGTCCGTGGCCACGACGACGAGACCCGGCGTCTCGGCGACGGTCCGCAGCAGGCCGGGCAGCAGCATCTGGCCTCCCGTGGGGAAGGTCGCGAGGGTGACCTCTCCTTGGGGGGTCGCGATGAAGTCGGCCCAGACCGCCTGGGCCCGCTCGAGCGCGACGGCGACGTCGGTGGCGGTCTGGGCCAGCACGCGCCCCGAGCCGGTCAGGACGACGCCGCGCCCGATGCGCTCGGTGAGCGCCACGCCGGCCTCCTTCTCGAGGATCTTCAGCTGCTGCGACACCGCTGACGGGGTGCGGTGCGTGGCCCGCGCCACGGCGGCGATGCTGCCCCGTTCTGCCAGCTCTCGGAGCAGTTCGAGTCTCTTGACGTCCATGTAGACAATCTACGGTGTTCCGGTAGCAACGTGAGATTGTTCTACGTCTTTGCAAGGCGCAGAATAGAGGAGTCCTCGGAGCGACCCCATGCGCTCCGGCCCCTCGGTCGACCTGGTCCCGAGGCTCGGGTGCCCGTCGGATGCACGGCGGCTCCACCCATCACGCACGACGTCGAACCGCGTCGTGTCCGCACCACCAGACCGCGCGACGCATCGCGCCAAGAAAGAGAAACACCATGTTGACCGGAATCATCGTCCTCGCCATCGCCGCCGTCGTCGGCATCACCGGGTCGATCGTCTCCGTCGCTCGCGACGGCTTCCACGCGATCCCCACCAAGACCTACACCCGCTGGAGCTAGGTCCGCCGCCGTCGCCACTCGCGACGGCCACCGCCGAGGGGCGTCTCGCATCGCGAGGCGCCCCTCTCGCATGCCCGGGGTCGCCCGGGGCGAGGGCGGCTCAGCCGACGCTGAGGCCGAGCTTCCGCCCGGCGAGTCCGCGTTCGCGCACCGCGAGCCGGTCGGCGAGGGCCTCGATGGCCCGTGCCGCGGGGTCGGAGGGGGCGGCGAGCACGACGGGCGTGCCCGCGTCGCCGCCCTCGCGCAGGGCCAGACTCAGCGGCACGCTCGCGAGGACTGTCACCGGCTCGTCCTGCCCGGTCGACAGCCGGCGGGCCGTCTCGGCGCCGCCGCCCGAGCCGAACAGCTCGAGCACGGAACCGTCGGCCTGGGGGAGACCGGCCATGTTCTCGACGACGCCGAGGAGGCGCTGGCCGGTCTGGCGCGCGACCACACCGCTGCGCTCGGCCACGTCGGCCGCCGCGGGCTGCGGTGTCGTCACCACGAGCACCTCGGCGTGGGGCAGCAGCTGCCCGACCGAGATCGCGACGTCGCCGGTGCCCGGGGGCAGGTCGAGCAGCAGCACGTCGAGATCCCCGAAGTAGACGTCGGTGAGGAACTGCTGGATCGTCCGGTGCAGCATGGGCCCGCGCCACGCCACGGCGGTCGACGCGTCGTCGACGAACATGCCGATCGAGATCACCTTCACCCCATGGGCGACGGGCGGCAGGATCATGTCGTCGACCTGCGTCGGCTTGACCGATGCTCCGTCGTCGCCGACGAGACCCAGGAGGCCGGGGATGCTGAAGCCGTAGACGTCGGCGTCGACGATGCCGACGGCGAGCCCCCGGGCGGCCAGCGACACCGCGAGGTTCGCGGTGACCGTCGACTTGCCGACCCCGCCCTTGCCGCTGGTCACTGCGTAGACGCGGGTGAGCGTCTCGGGCCCGAACTGCATGCCCCTCGCGGCCCGGCCGGCGCGCAGCTTCTCGGTGAGGGCGCGCCGCTCGTCGCGGGTCATGACCGTCACATCGACGTCGACCGCCGTGACGCCGGCCACGGACGCGGTGGCGGCGCGCACGTCGCGTTCGATGGTGTCGGCGGCGGGGCAGCCGACGATGGTGAGCTTCACGGTCACCCGCGCCGCGCCTCCTCGGTCGACGGAGACGTCTCCGATCATGTCGAGCTCGGTGACGGGCTTGCGGATCTCGGGGTCGAGCACGCGACCCAGCGCGCGTCGGACGCCCTCGACCAGCGGACCGGACCTCGTGTCGTCGTCAGCCACGGTGCCCGTCGTGCCTCGCGTCGTGCCGCTGCTCGCGACGAGCCGGGGCCGAGGAGGCGCGGGTCGTGTCGGACTCGTCCGCGTCGCGTCGGTCGAGCTCGTCGAGCATCGAACGGAGCTCGGCGCGGATGAAGTCCTTGCTCGCCATGTCGCGCATGGCGATGCGGAGCGCGACGACCTCGCGGGCCAGGTACTCGGTGTCGGCGAGGTTGCGCTCGGCGCGCTGACGGTCCTGTTCGAACTGCACCCGGTCGCGGTCGTCCTGACGGTTCTGCGCGAGCAGGATGAGCGGCGCCGCGTACGAGGCCTGCAGCGAGAGGATGAGCGTCAGGGCCGTGAAGCCGATGGCGGCGCTGTCGAAGCGCCAGGCCTCGGGGGCGATGGTGTTGAAGATCATCCACGCGACGCAGAACAGCGTCAGCGCGATCAGGAAGTACGGCGTGCCCATCCCGCGCGCGACGGACTCGGTCGCGCGACCGAACCGGTCGCGACCCGGGCCGCGACGACCCGGGAGCACCCGGGTGCGGAGCCCCTTCGGCGCATCGAGCCGGACCGTGCTGCGGTTATCGCGTGCCACCGGGGGTCCTCCTCGCGGGCGTGTTGACGGGTGCGCGCCGCGGGCGCGGCCGGTTGCGGTTCAGGGGCTGACCCGGATCCTGGCTGCGCCAGTCGTCGGGGAGCACATGGTCGAGGACGTCGTCGATGGTCACCACCCCGACCAGGCGGTGGGCGGCGTCGACGACCGGCACCGAGACGAGGTTGTAGGTCGCCATGACCCGCGTGACCTCGAGGGCCGTGGCATCGACGCGCACGGGTTCGAGCTGCTGGTCGAGCAGCGTGCCGAGCCGTTCGTTCGGCGGGTAGCGCAGCATCCGCTGGAAGTGCACCATGCCGAGGAACCTGCCGGTGGGCGGCTCGTAGGGCGGCAGCGTGACGCACACCGCGGCGCCGAGGGCCGGCGCGAGCTCGTGCCGACGGATCAGGGCGAGCCCCTCGGCGACGGTGGCGTCGGCGGAGACGATCACCGGCTCGGTGGTCATCAGACCGCCCGCCGTGTCGGCGTCGTAGCTCAGCAGCATCCGGACGTCGTCGGCCTCGTCGGGCTCCATGAGGCCCAGCAGCTGCTCTTTGCGCTCTTCGGTGAGCTGCGCGATGAGGTCGGCCGCGTCGTCGGGCTGCATCTGGTCGAGCACGCCCGCCGCGCGGTGGTCGTCGAGCTGACCGAACATGTCGATCTGCTCGGTCTCGGGCAGCTCTTCGAGCACGTCGGCGAGGCGGTCGTCGGAGAGCTCGGCCGCGACCTCGTGCCGGCGCTCGGGGGTGAGCTCGAGCAGGGTGTTCGCGAGGTCGGCGGGCACCAGGTCGGAGTACGCGGCGATCAGGTGCTCGGCGCTCTGCGCCTCGCCGTCGGCGTTCTCCTCTCGGACGTCCTGCCAGGAGGCGAAGGTCGTGGGCCCCTTGCCGAACGGCGACGGCGTCGACTTCGGCTTGCGGAGGAACAGCTGGCCGATCTCCCAGTCGCCCTCGGATACCTCGTCCATCGCGACGTCCTCGATGGTGGCCCGGCCGCCGTCGCGACGCAGGGTCACCTTGCGACCGAGCATCTCGGCGATGACCCGGGTCTCGCCGCCGCGCTGCTCGAAGCGGCGCAGGGTGATGAGTCCGTTGGTGATGATCTGACCCGAGCCGATGCTCGTGACCCGGCCGATGCCGACGAAGACGCGGCGTTTGCCGGGCACCTCGACGATCAGTCCGACCACCCGAGGGGGCTCGTCGCGACGGTAGACGACCAGGACGTCGCGGACCTTGCCGACCTTGTCGCCGGCGGGGTCGAAGACGGAGCACCCGGCGAGACGGGCGATGAAGACTCTGTTGGCGCTCACACGACCAATTTAGTCCGTCGAGACAGGCGCCCCGTGTTTAATGGGGCCATGACGAATCAGAGCCCCCTGGGCCGACGCACCCGTCCGGTGCCCACGGTCCCGCGGGGCGACGTCCTCGGCACGTACGCCAGCTACCCCGAGGCGCAGGCCGTCGTCGAGCGCCTGTCGCACGCCGACTTCCCGATCAAGCAGCTCGCCATCATCGGCAACGACCTCACCACGGTCGAGCGGGTCACCGGCCGGCTGACCTACGGCCGGGCGGCCCTGGCCGGCGCGGTGACCGGTCTGTGGCTGGGGGTCTTCTTCGGTCTCGTGATGCTCGTCTTCTCGCCGACGACCGTGACGATCACCACCGTCGTCGCCGCCGCCCTGATCGGCGCGGGCTTCGGCATGCTCTACGGCATCGCGAGCTTCGCCATCAGCCGTCGTCGCCGCGACTTCACCTCGACCCACCAGGTGCTCGCCACGAGCTACCAGATCGTCGTCGACCCCGAGGTGTCGTCGCGCGCCCATGAGGTCCTCGCACGCCCCGACCAGAAGCGCTGATGGACGCACGACGGATGCGGTTCCACCGCGGCTGGCTGACCGCCGGTCTCTCCGTCGTCGTCGCCGCCTTCTCGCACGTGGCCGGCGGCGGTGCCGAGCCGGGCCTCCTCGGGGTCGGCCTCGCTCTCGCCTTCGCGCTGCCGGTCTGCGTGGCGCTCGCCGGTCGGCGGGTCTCCACACCCCGCCTCGCCGCATCCGTGGTGCTCAGCCAGTTCGCGTTCCACATCCTCTTCTCCCTCGGCTCGACCGCGACCACGGGGCTCGGCGCGTCGGGCGGGCACCACTCGCCCCTGATCCTGACCGTCCGCGCGGCAGCGGGTGCGACGGCGGCGCCCGAGGCCGCGATGAGCACGTCGGCGATGTGGCTCGCGCATGCGCTGGCCGCCGTCGTCACGGTGGCGGCCATGGTCCGAGGTCACCGGGCGATGCGGACGGCGCTGCGGGCGGCCTCGCGTCGGGCCGTCGCCGCCGGGCGGGTCCTCGGAGACGGGGTCGTCCCCGTTCCGGAGGCGCGCCTCCTGAACGCCGTCGTCCCGCCTCTCCGACGGGGCCGGCCCCCGCGCTTCCTCACCGCGAGTCCGCACCGGGGTCCGCCTCGTCCCGTCTGACTCCGACCGTCGCCGAACCCGGCGACGGGACGGCGCCGTGCCCTCGGCCGACGCCGATCATCAGACACCGGCCGTGCTCCGCGCAGCCGAGAACAAGGGACCACCACTCGTGAAGAAGACCACTCTCGCCCTCCGGGCCGGCGGCGTGCTGGGCGCCGCCGCGTTCCTCTCCCTCGCGGCGCCGCTCGCCGCCTCCGCCCACGTCCACGTCGAGCCCGGACAGGCCGAAGCCGGTTCGTACTCGACGCTCACCTTCAAGGTGCCGAACGAGTCCGCCGACGCGGGCACCGTCCGGTTCGTCGTCGACCTGCCCACCGACACCCCCTTCACCTCCGTCTCGTACGAGCCCGTCCCCGGGTGGTCGACCGAGGTCGCCACGGGTGCTCTGCCCGAGCCGGTCGACATCGACGGGGCGACCGTCACGACGGCTCCGGTGACGGTGACGTGGACGGCCGACGAGGGTGCTCAGATCGCCCCCGGGCAGTTCCAGCAGTTCGTGATCTCCGCCGGGGCCGTGCCCGACACCGGCTCGATCCTGCTCCCGTCGCACCAGGAGTACAGCGACGGCAGCGTCGTCGACTGGGACGAGCCCACGCCCGCCTCCGGTGAGGAGCCCGAGCACCCGGCACCGACCCTGTACGTGAACGACACGCCGCCCGACGAGGGGCACTCCGGCGACCACGCGGTCGGCGAGGGGGCCGACGCCTGGTCCGACGACGCGGCCGTCAGCGCGTCCGGCGACTCCGACGCGTCGTCGACCGCGGGCGTCGCCTTCGGCATCGGCGGGCTCGCGTTCGGGGCCGTCGCCCTCGTCGTCAGCGTCGTCGCGCTGACGCGTCGCCCCGCAGCGGGCGGCCGGGGCGGGCGCAGCTCGGGCGGGTCGACCTCGTGACGGGCCGCTCGCGCAGCGTCGTCGCCACAGGGCGCTCCCGTCTCGCCGGCGGCGCCGGCGCATCCGTCGGCCTCGTCGGCCTCGTCGGTCTCGTCGGTCTCGTCGGACTGGCCGTGCTCGTGCCGGCGACGGGGGCCTCGGCGCACGACTACGTGCTCTCGAGCAGCCCGGAGCAGGGGGCCGTGGTCACCACGGAGCTCGGGGAGGCGTCGGTCACCTTCAGCGACGTCGTGCTCGATCTCTCGGGGACGGGGTCGTCCAACGTGCTCGAGGTGACCGACGCCTCCGGACGGCACTTCGAGGACGGCTGCTCGACGACCGCCGGGCCCGTCCTCAGCACCGGCGTCGCACTCGGCGCCGCAGGCGAGTACACGATGACCTACCAGGCGGTCTCGGCCGACGGGCACACGGTGTCGGACTCGCGGTCGTTCAGCTACCAGCCGCCGGCGGGGGTCGAAGCCTCCGCGGGCGCCGCCGAGCGGCCCGTCTGCGACCCGTCGACGAGCGACCCGACCGACGACCCGGCCGTCAGCGGGCCCGACGGCGACGAACCGGATGCGGCGGCCACGACCGACCCGGCGGCGGGCGCCGACGCGACCGTCGCTCCTGAGACGGGCTCCGCCGCCGAGGCGACCGACCAGTCGTCCGACGTGGCCGACGACGGCGACGGGCTCGGCCTGGCGATCGGACTCGGCGTCGGGATCGTCGTCCTCGCCCTGGTCGCGGTCGTCGTCGTCCTCGCGACGAGTCGACGTCGATCCGGTTCGGACGAGGGAGGCGACGAGGGCCCCGACGGCGACGGCGAGGCCGACGGCCCGGCGGACGGGCGCTCGACGCCGCGGTCGTAGTCCCGGTCGGGCGACCGGCCGGCCGTACGACGAGCCGCTCACGCGACGAGCCGCTCACACGACGAAGGGCCCGGGCGACCGCTGATGCGGATCGCGCGGGCCCCTCGTCGGACGGGTCAGCCTCGGGCGACCCAGGCTTCGACGTCGGCGACGGTGCGGGGGATGCCCACCGAGAGGTTCTCGGCGCCGTCGGCCGTGACGACGATGTCGTCCTCGATGCGGACTCCGATGCCGCGGAACTCCTCGGGCACGCTCAGGTCGTCGGGCTGGAAGTAGAGCCCGGGTTCGATGGTGAACACCATGCCCGGCTCGAGCACCCCCTCGAGGTACAGGTCGCGGCGCGCGGCCGCGCAGTCGTGCACGTCGATGCCCAGGTGGTGGCTGGTGCCGTGCACCATGTACCGGCGGTGGTACTGGTGGTCGGGCTCGAGCGACTCGGCCGCGCTGACGGGCAGGAACCCCCACTCGGCGGTGCGCTCGGCGATGACCCGCATGGCCTCGGCGTGGATCTCGCGGAACCGGATGCCGGGGCGAACGATCGCGATGGCCGCGTCGGCCGCCTCGAGCACGGCCTCGTAGACCAGGCGCTGCACGTCGGTGAAGCGACCCGACACCGGGAGGGTGCGTGTGATGTCGGCCGTGTAGAGGCTGTCGAGCTCGATGCCGGCGTCGATGAGGATGAGGTCGCCGTCACGGACGGCCCCGTCGTTGCGGGTCCAGTGCAGGACGCAGGCGTGGTCGCCCGATGCCGCGATGGTGTCGTAGCCGACCGTGTTGCCGTCGGCGCGTGCCCTGCGGTTGAAGGTGCCCTCGACCAGACGCTCGCCCCGAGGATGCGCGAGGATCTCGTCGAAGTCGCTCACGACGTCCGTGAACCCGCGACCGGTGACGTCGACGGCTTCGCGCATCTGGGCGATCTCGTAGGCGTCCTTGACCAGTCGCAGCTCGCTGAGGTCGCGTGCGAGGTCGCGGATGTCGTCGGCTGCCGAGGGCTCGGCCTCGGCGGCGGCGGGGGAGTCGGAGCGGCGTGCGGCGTCGATCTCGTCGACACGTCCCGTCAGCTCGGGGTCGGCCTCGCGCAGCAGCAGAGTGTCACCGTCGACGACGCTGAGCACCGCGTCGAACTCGGCCAGGTCGCGGGTCTCGAGTCCGAGGTCGGCGCCGACCTGCGAGAGCGACGGGCGAGGCCCGATCCAGAACTCGCCGATCTCGGGGTTCGCGTAGAACTCGTCGGAGTCGCGGCCCGCGCTCGCCCGGAAGTACAGCGTCGCATCGTGCCCGCCGTCGACGGGTTCGAGCACGAGCACCGACCCCGGCACCGTGTCGGAACCCCACCCGGTCAGGTGAGAGAAGCCCGAGTGCGCACGGAACGGGTAGTCGCAGTCGTTGGAGCGGACCTTGGCGCGCCCGGCGGGCACGACGAGCCGCTTGCCGGGGTGCTTCGCCGACAGGGCCTCGCGGCGAGCGGCCGCGAACGGCGCCTGCTCACGCGGCTCGGGGAGATCGCTCGGCCTCTCGGCCCAGTTCGACGAGATGTAGTCCTTGAAGGTGTCGGAGCCGGGGGTCGTGGAGCGGTTCGTGGTCGCGCGGGGTGCCTTCTGTTCAGCCATGGCACCCATTCTCTCGCGATCCGGATCGGCCTGCGCGACGTCCCGCCGGGTGCTCAGGCCCCGGTGCGGCTGAGCTGCGCGACGACCGGGCGGTGGTCGCTGCCGGCCTCATCGAGGTCGGTCACCACCCGGAACCCGGTGGCGAGCCAGTGTCGGGTGGCCATCACGTGGTCGATCGGGGTGCCGAGCAGCGGGCTGAGATCGGTAGGCCAGGTGCCGACGCCACCGTTCGCCGTGCCCACCGCAGCGTCGCGGCACGTGCCGAGCGCGCCTCCTTCACGGCCCAGCCCGCTCATGTGGTCGACGGTCGCGTTGAAGTCGCCGGCCATGATCACGTTGCCCGAGGCGCACGCGTCGGCGAGCACGTCGAGCCCGTCGCGCCACGTGTCCATCGTGTCGCGGAGCGGGGCGACGGGGTGGGCCGCGACGATGACGGGCGAGGCCTCGTCGACCGGGGTCGCGACGATGCTGGGCATGCCGGGCGTCGTGGTGATCGACGTGCCGTCGTCGGCCGTGGCGACGGTGTACTCGCCCAGGGCGGTCGACACGAGCAGAGACGTCGGCTTCGCGGTCGCCACGTCGTCGTAGCTGGAGGTGAAGCCGGCCATCGGGAGACCCGCCGCGTTCATGGCGTCGGCGACGGCCTTCGCGGTCTCGGCGTCGGTCTCGGGCAGGGTGACGACGTCGGCGCCGACCTCGACGGCCAGAGCGGCGATCGCGTCGGCGCCGGGCGCACCGCCGAGGGTGTTCCACGACAGGACGGTCACGTCGGATTCGAGGGCGTCGGTGAAGTCGTCGCGACCGATGCCGCGCGAGGCGAGCACACCGGTCGAGACTGCGCCGGCGACGAGCGCGAGCACGGCGATGGAGGCGGTCACCGAGCGGATGCGACGGGCGAAGAGCCCGACCACGAGCAGGACGACGGCCGCGACGAGGGCGACGCCCGCCGCCACGATGCGGAACGACACGACCTGCGTCGCCGGCCAGCTCCTCTGCAGGTCGAGGGCCTGAGGCCAGATGGCGAGCAGCAGCGCTGCAGCGGCGGCGAGCACGAGGACGAGGGCGACGAGACGACGGATCATGGCCCGACCGAGCATAGGCGACGACGCCTACGATGAGGGGATGCCGTCACGACCGATCGACCTGCACACACACAGCAGCGTCTCCGACGGGACGGAGACCCCCGCAGAGCTCGTGCGGGCTGCATCGGCGGCGGGGCTCGGCACCATCGCCCTCACCGACCACGACTCGACGGCCGGCTGGGCCGAGGCGACTCGGGCGGTCGCGGGCACGGGCGTCACGCTCGTCCCCGGCATGGAGCTCAGCACGCGCTTCGGGCTGAACAGCGTGCACATGCTGGGCTACCTCTTCGACCCGACCGACCCGGCCCTCGTCGCCGAGACCGCTCGACTGCGCGACAGCCGCCTGCACCGGGCCGAGCGGATCGTCGAGAGGATCTCGGCCGACTACGACATCAGCTGGCAGGACGTCCTCGACCAGTCGACGAACGGTGCCACGCTCGGCCGTCCGCACATCGCCGACGCCCTCGTCGCCCGGGGCTTCGCCCCCGATCGCAGCGCGGCGTTCGCCGGCATCCTGCACTGGCGCTCCGGCTACTACGAGCCGCACGAGGCCCCCAGCCCGCTCGTCGGAGTGCGGTTGATCCGCGATGCGGGCGGCGTCCCCGTGATCGCGCACCCGGCGACGCACGGTCGCGAGCCCAACGTCTCGGAGAAGGGCTTCGCGGCGCTCGTCGACGCGGGCCTGATGGGCGTCGAGATCGACCATCGCGAGAACACCCCCGCCGGCGCTGCTCGTCTCCGCGAGCTGGCCGCGCAGCACGACCTGATCGTCACCGGCTCGAGCGACTACCACGGCGAGGGCAAGCCGAACCGGCTGGGCGAGAACAGCACCGACCCCCGGCAGTTCGAACGGATCGTCGCGGCGGCCACGGGCTGGACGCCGATCGTCGGCTGAGGAGGCGCGGGTCGGGTCTGGTCTGGTGACGTGCCGAACCCGACCGGGCTGCGGGAGTCCGGTGTGCCGGACCCGAGCGGGCTGCGGGAGCTGGGCGTGCCGGACCCGACCGGGCTGCGGGAGCTGGGCGTGCCGAACCCGACCGATCGGCCGCGACACGCCGTTCGCCGGGTCGCTGAAAGGGCCCGCGGCCTTCTGGTCGCGATTTGCACAGCGGTGGGACTGGTGGGTGGGGGTCGAGGGGCGTCACGTGAGACGACCCCCTGGCCCTGGTGGGCGAGGGGGTCGTGTCGGGTGCGGCGTCGGCCGTAGGGCTCAGCCCTGGGCGGGTGCGTCGCCGCTGGGACGACGGCGGCGACTGCGACGGCGGGGCTCGCCGCCCTCGCCGGAGTTCTCGGACGAGGCGGATCCGACCGACGCGCTCGTGGGCGGAGTGGTGGCCCCGCGACCCGAGCCCTGACGCCCCGACGAGCGACCGGCATCGTCGTCACGACCACGCGAACGGCCTCGCGACCCGGGGTTGCGTTCGCGGGGGGCGGAGGCCCCGCCCTCGACGGCGGCCTTGGGTGCGCTGCGCAGGCGGCCCTTGGTGCCAGCGGGGATGTCGAGGTCGGTGAACAGGTGGGGGCTCGACGAGTAGGTCTCGACGGGCTCGGGCTGCCCCATGTCGAGTGCGCGGTTGATGAGCGCCCACTTGTGCAGGTCGTCCCAGTCGACGAACGTGACGGCGATGCCCGTCTTGCCGGCGCGGCCGGTGCGACCGGCGCGGTGCAGGTAGGTGTCGTGGTCGTCGGGCACGGTGTGGTTGATCACATGCGTGACGTCGTTGACGTCGATGCCGCGGGCCGCGACGTCGGTCGCGATGAGGATGTCCTTCTTGCCCGCCTTGAAGGCGGCCATGGCCCGCTCGCGCTGCTCCTGGTTCAGGTCGCCGTGCACGGCGGCGGCGTTGAAGCCGCGGTCGTTGAGCTCTTCGACGAGCTTGGCGGCCGCACGCTTGGTGCGGGTGAAGACGACGGTCTTGCCGCGGCCCTCGGACTGCAGGATGCGCGCGATGACCTCGTCCTTGTCGAGCGAGTGCGCGCGGTAGACGACGTGCTTGATGTTCGCCTGCGTCAGGCCCTCGTCGGGGTCCGTCGCGCGGATGTGGATCGGGCGGTTCATGAACCGGCGGGCCAGCGCCACGATCGGGCCGGGCATGGTGGCCGAGAACAGCATCGTGTGCCGCGTCTCGGGGACCTGCTGGAAGATCTTCTCGATGTCGCTCAGGAACCCGAGGTCGAGCATCTTGTCGGCCTCGTCGAGGACGACCTCCTGGACGCCCTTGAGATCGAGGAGGCGCTGGCCGGCCAGGTCGAGGAGGCGCCCGGGGGTGCCGACCACGATCTGCGCCCCGGCCTTCAGCTGCTCGACCTGGCCCTCGTAGGCCTTGCCGCCGTAGATGCTGACGACCTTCGTCGAGCGGTTCGAGGTGGCGACCTCGAGGTCTTCGGCGACCTGGACGCACAGCTCGCGGGTGGGGACGACGACGAGCACCTTGACGCCGGGGGTGGGGTCGAGTCCGATGCGCTGGGCGATCGGGAGGCCGAAGCCGAGGGTCTTGCCGGTGCCGGTCTTGGCCTGGCCGATGATGTCCTGGCCGGCGAGTGCGAGCGGGATCGTCTGGGTCTGGATGGGGAACGGTTCGACGATCCCCTTCGCGGCCAGTGCGTCGACCATGTCCTGGTCGATCGAGAGGTCTGTGAAAGTCACTGTTGTTGCCCTGTCTCATATAGGCGGATGCAGCGAGTTTAGCCCGTCGCTCCGAGCGGGCCTCCGGACCCCGTAAGCTGTCGGCGTGGTGTCATGGATGGGCCGAGGGTCGAAGCGCGTGGTTCCCACGCTGCAGTGGCCCCGACCCTCTGCGAAGCAGCTCCCCGTCAACCGGGTCGAGCTCGGCGCTTTCACCCCCGATCTCGAGGTCTACCTCGGGCAGGCCGCCTACCTGCAGCTCGCGCTCTCCGAGGCCCTCGGCCGTGCCGCCGGCTCGGCACCGTCGGTCGGCGCTCAGGCCGTCACCGCCCGCGTCGCCGGGGCGACGCTCGACCGACACCGCGGTCTCGTCGCCGAGATCGAGCGCATCGGCAGCGACCCCGCCGGCTCGATGGAGCCCCACGTCGCGGCCATCGACGAGTTCCGCCGTCGCACGACCGGGTCGACGTGGTTCGAGACCATGCTGGCGCACTACGTCTGCGCCGGTCTGCTCGACGACGTCTTCGTCCGTCTCGCGGCGGGTCTCTCGAACGATCAGCGGGATCGTATCGTCGCCGTGCTCGAGGCCGGCGACGACGCGGAGACCGTGGCGGACGTCCTGTCGGCGTCGATCGAGACCGACCCGCGACTGGCATCCCGCCTGGCGCTCTGGGGTCGTCGTCTGGTCGGCGACACCCTGCTCGTGGCTCGGGCCGCGATCTCGGCGTCGCACGAATCGGCGGACGACGAGCGTCTCGAACCCGTCTTCACGGAGCTCATCGCAGCTCACACGCGCCGGATGGACGCCCTGGGCCTGACGGCCTGACAGCCTGACAGCCTGTTCGGCTGACGGCCCGACCCGCTGACAGCCTCGGGCCGCCGTGCGTCGGCGGGGTCAGCCGACGAGGCGCGCCACGAGAGCGTCGTCGTGCGCCCGCCGCGAGCGGGTGGTGACCCGGCAGACGACCGCCGAGACCACGGCGGGGGCCACGAGCGACACGACCCAGATCCATCCGCCGTCGGCGGGCCAGCCGAGCCAGGTCAGGCCCTCCCAGACGACGGCCGCGACGGCGGCGCCCACGGCCGGAGCCAGTGCGACGCCGCGCGTGTCGCGCCCGGGGAGGACGAAGTGCGCGAGGAGGCCGACGATGACCCCGCCGAGCACGACGAAGAGGAGCTCCATCGTCAGCCGACGAAGCCGACCCGGCGGCTCTCCTCCGAGCCGACCTCGACGTAGGCGAGCGACGCCGTCGGGACGAGGTAGGTCTTGCCCTTCGCGTCGGCGAGCGTCACGTACGACTTGCCGCCGTCGAGAGCGTCGGCGACGACCTTCTCGACCTCGGCCGCGCTCTGCGACGTCTCGAAGCTGATCTCACGGGGGCTGTTGGTGATGCCGATTCTGATGTCCACGAGGTCACGATATCCGACGGCGTCGGCCGTCGGCGGCGCGTTCACTGTCGGCGCAAGCGCTCGACCCGAGTGTCGGCGGCAGCCAGTAGCGTCGACGACATGGTGACCACCGGCTTCCGCCTCCCCGACGAGAAGCGCCGCGCCTCCTCGCCGCTGCGCCTCGACGAGTCCCAGGCCCGCGTCGTCGGTCTGCCCGAGGGCGTATCCGCCGCTGTGATCGGGGCCCCCGGCACGGGCAAGACCACCACGCTGATCGAGACGCTCGTCGATCGGGTCGAGGGCCGCGGGCACGGTCCCCGGTCGGTGCTGGTGCTGACACCGGCGCGATCGACGGCCACGCGCCTCCGCGACGTCATCGCCGCCCGACTCGGCGTCCCGACACCGGGGCCGATGGCACGGACGATCTCGTCGCTGGCATTCGACGTGGTCGGCCACTCGGCGCTCCTCGCCGGCGCCGAGCCGCCCACCCTGCTCACCGGCGGCGATCAGGATTCCATCGTCCGCGAGCTGCTCGAAGGGCACGAGGCCGACGGCACCGGCCCGCGGTGGCCCGAGCACCTCGGCCCGCAGGTCCGGCGGCTGCGCGGCTTCCGCACCGAGCTCCGCGAGATGTTCATGCGCGCCACCGAGCAGGGCCTGTCGCCCGACGACCTCCGTACCCTGGCGTCTCGCCGCCCTCGGCCCGAGTGGGCGTCGGTGGCGGACCTGCTCGACGAGTACCACCGGGTGGTCGACGGTCTCTCCGGTCGGCATCTCGACTCCGCCGAGCTCGTCGCCTACGCGGTGGCCGCCCTCGACCGCGGCGAGACCGCGCCCGTGGTCGAGGGGCTCGAGCTGGTGCTCGTCGAAGACGCCCACGAGGCGACCGAGTCGACCGTCTCGCTCCTCCGGGCACTCGTCCGACGGGGCGTCGCCGTCATCGCGTTCGGCGACCCCGACCTGTCGACGAACGCCTTCCGTGGCGGCAGCCCCGACATCCTGGGTCGGCTCGGCCCACGGCTCGGCGTCGAGGTCGTCGAGACCATCTTCCTGTCGACGGCCCACCGGCACGACCCCGTGCTCCGCGACCTCGTGTCCCGGGTGACCGGGCGCATCGGCACGGCGGGTGCGGGGCGCCAGCACGCCGCAGTGGCGGGTTCCGAGAGAGCCGTCGGCGTCGGCGACCCCGCCGGTGACGTCCCGCCGATCGTGACCGTGCGGGCCGACAGCCCAGCCCACGAGATCTCGTCGGTCGCGCGTCTGCTGCGCGAGCACCACCTGGTGAGGGGCGTGCCCTGGTCGCGGATGATGGTGATCGTGCGGAGCGGTGGCCAGGTCGCCTCCGTCGCCCGGGGCCTGCAGGCAGCCGAGGTGCCGACCCGCACCTCCATCGCCGGTCGCGCCGTCCGCGACGAGCACGCCGCCCGCCACCTCATCGCGGCCGCGTCCGTCGCCGTGGGTCGAGACCGGCTCACCCCGGAGATCGCCACCGACCTCCTGACCGGGCCGTTGGCCGGGCTCGACGCGCTCGCGGTGCGCCGCCTCCGATTGGCGCTCCGTGCCGACGAGCTGTCCGCCGGCGGCACGCGCTCCGCCGATGCGCTGCTCGTCGAGGCTCTCGACGGGCCGGGGCGCTTCGTGACGATCGACTCTCGCTTCGCCGCGCGCGCCGGTCGCTTCGCCGCCAGCCTCGACGCGGCGCGGCGGGCCGCGGCAGGCGGCGCCAGCATCGAGGAGGTGTTCTGGGGCCTGTGGGAGCGCAGCGGCCTCGCGGCCCAGTGGTCGGCGCAGTCCGCGGGGCGCGGCATCGTGTCCGCCGAGGCCGACCGCCATCTCGACGGCGTCGTGGCGCTCTTCACAGCGGCCAAGCGGTTCGTCGAGCGGACCCCGGAGGCCGACGCGATCGGATTCCTCGACTCGCTGCTCGACGCGGAGGTCCCTGACGACACCCTGTCGCCCCAGACCTCCGTCGAGTCCGTGCTGGTCTGCTCTCCGTCGGGCGCCGTCGGTCTCGAGGTCGACGTCGTCGTGGCCGCCCGCCTGCAAGACGGGGTGTGGCCCAACCTCCGACTCCGCGGGGCACTGCTCGGGCCCGACGATCTCGTCGACGCGTCGCGCGGCGAGTCGGCGCCGACGTCGGCCGTCGACGATCGGGCGGCGGTCCTCTCCGACGAACTCCGCATGTTCGCGCTCACCGTGTCCCGGGCGACCCGTCAGGTCGTGCTCTCGAGCACCGAGAACGACGACGAGGGGCCATCGGTCTTCCATCGGCTGCTGCCCGACGGCACCCCCACGGCACCCGCCGGGCATCCGCTGTCGCTCCGGGGGCTCGTCGGGCATCTGCGGCACGCCCTCGTCGACTCGCCCAGGGGCGCCCGGGCCGAGGCCGCCGCCGTCGGTCTCGCCCGACTGGCGGAGGCGGAGGTGGCCGGTGCCGACCCGGCCCAGTGGTACGGACTGGCGGCCGCGACCACCACGGCCCCGCTCGCCGATCTCGACGACCCCGAGGTACGCGTCCCCGTATCGCCGTCGCAGCTCGGCGCCTTCGAGGAGTGCCCTCTGCATTGGTTCGTCGACCGCTTCGGAGGGTCGGCCCCGAACTCCGCCATGGGTCTCGGCACGGTGCTGCACGACGTCATGGAGCACGCCGTCGACAGCGACGTCGAATCGCTCTGGGCGGCGGTCGAGGCCCGCTGGAGCGAGCTGCAGTTCGAGGCGCCATGGATCGACGAGGCCGAGAAGAGACGTGCGCGCACGATGACCGAGAGTCTCGCGTCGTACCTCCGCGACTTCGAGGCGAGCGGCGCCGAGCTGATCGGCGCGGAGTCGACCTTCGAGCTCGACATCGGGGCGGCGAGACTCCGGGGTGCGATCGACCGCGTCGAGCGGACCCGCGACGGGGCCGCGGTCATCGTCGACCTCAAGACCGGTCGATCGGCCCCCACCTCGGCTGCCGCGGTGGCCGAGCACCCGCAGCTGGGCAGTTACCAGGTGGCACTGGCCGACGGGGCGATCGAGGCGGTCCCGGACGGCACACCGCCCGGCGGTGCGAAGCTCGTCATCGTGTCGTCCGGCGTCCGCGGCAAGCTCTATCGCGAGCCGTCGCAGGCCCCCTTCGACGACGAGACCCTCCAGCTGTTCCGCGATCGGGTGCGTACGGCCGCAGAGCAGATGGTGGGGCCGGTCTTCCTGGCGCGACTCGACGACCACTGCACCGGGCGCCACGGCGGCTCGTGCACCATCCACATCGTCGGAGAGGTCAGCGGATGAGCCTGACGACCAGCGCCTCCTCGGCTGCGGCGCCGATGTCCGCACTCGAACTGGCGCACGTGCTCGAACTGCCCCCGCCGACGCCCGAGCAGCAGGCCGTCATCGAGGCGCCGCTGACGCCCGCGCTGGTCGTCGCGGGAGCCGGCAGCGGCAAGACCGAGACCATGGCCAACCGGGTCGTCTGGCTGCTGGCGAACGGGCACGTCCGCGTGTCCGAGGTGCTCGGGCTCACCTTCACCCGGAAGGCCGCCGGCGAGCTGGGCGAGCGGATCGAGCGGCGGATCTCGCAGCTCGACGCGGCCGGGCTCCTCGGCGATGCTCTCGATCCGTTCGACCTGCCCACGGTCTCGACCTACAACGCCTTCGCGAACGGGATCTTCCGCGACAACGCCCTCCGCGTCGGCCGGGAGAGCGAGTCGCAGGTGCTCGGCGACGCCTCGGCCTGGCAGCTCGCCAGATCACTCGTCGTCGCGAGCAGAGACGACCGGCTGGCGGGTCTCGGTCGCAGCGTCGACTCCCTCACGGAGGCCGTGCTGCGACTCAGTCACGCGCTCAGCGAGAACGTCACGTCGGCGGAGCCGGTCGCCGCCCTCGCCGAGCGGTTCCTCGACCTCGCCGGTCTGCCCTCGACGAAGGGCAGCGCCTACAAGTCCGTCACCGATGCCGTCGGGGCCGTGTCGGCGCTCCCGCCCCTGCTCGAGCTCGCCGACGCCTTCGCCGACGAGAAGGCCCGACGGGGATTCGTCGAGTACTCCGACCAGGTGGCCCTCGCTCTCGAGGTCTGCGAGACGGCGCCCGATGTCGTCTCGGAGCTGCGCGACCGGTTCCGGGTCGTGCTGCTCGACGAGTATCAAGACACCAGCGTCGTGCAGACGCGCCTGCTCTCGAGGCTCTTCCGGGGCACGGGGGTGATGGCGGTCGGCGACCCGCATCAGTCGATCTACGGGTTCCGGGGGGCGAGCGCCGCGAACCTCGGGCGGTTCCCCGTCGACTTCGACGCGGCCGAGGGCACCCGCTACAGCCTGTCGACGAGCTGGCGGAACGCCTCGACCGTCCTCGACGCGGCCAACCGGGTGGTGGCCGACCTGGCGACCTCCGGCGACGACCTCGTGGGGACGTTGCGGCCCCGTCCGTCGGCCCCGCGAGGTGCGGTCGAGGTCGCCTACGAGCAGACCCTGCCCGAGGAGGCCGCCCGGGTCGCCGAGTGGTTCGCCGGCCGGCTCGCGATCCCGACCGTGGTCGACGGGCGACCGGCACGACGCACCGCCGCATTGCTGTTCCGGTCGAAGAAGACGATGCCGGTCTTCGTCGAGGCGCTGGCCGCCCGGGGCGTGCCGTACCACGTGCTGGGAGTCGGCGGTCTGCTGCAGCGGCCCGAGGTCGTCGACCTCGTGGCGTGCCTGCGGGTTCTGCACGACCCTGCGGCGGGGTCCGAGCTCATCCGCCTGATGGCGGGTGCCCGATGGCGGGTGGGCGTCCACGACATCGCGGCGCTCCGGGGGGTGTCGTCGTGGCTCTTCTCGCACGACCACGCCCAGCAGGCGCTCTCCGACGAGGTCACCGCCGGGTTCCGTGCGTCGGTCGCGGTCGGCGAGCACGGCTCCATCGTCGACGCCCTCGACTTCGTCGCGACCGCGCCTCTCGCGCACCGGCAGCTCGAGGCGTTCAGCCCCGCGGGTCTCGACAGGCTGCGCCGTCTCGGCGCCCAGCTGGCGTTCCTCCGCGGTCGGACGGGTCTCGATCTCGTCGACCTCGTCACGGTCGTGCAGCAGGAGATGCTCCTCGACGTCGAGGTGGCAGCGGCCACGGGTGCAGGGTCGGGCGGTGCCTGGCTGCAGGCGTTCGACGACGAGCTCTCGGGCTACGTCGCCACCGACGACGGCGCCTCGCTCGGTGGCTTCCTCGCCTGGCTGACGGCGGCCGAGCGTCGCGACGACATGGGCCCGCGAACGGAGGCGGGCGAACGCGGCACCGTGCAGCTTCTGACCGTGCACGGTTCCAAGGGCCTCGAATGGGACGTCGTCGGAGTGCCGCGCCTCGTCGAGGGCGAGTTCCCCGGCACGTCGCGTGCGGGCGTGGGCTGGCTCGGCTTCGGAGAGCTGCCGTACGAGTTCCGCGGCGACGCGGCCGAACTCCCCGAGCTCGGGTGGCGCGGGGTCGACGACCAGAAGGACTTCGACCGCCGGCTGAGCGAGTTCAAGACCGAACTCGTCGCGCGTCACGAGGGCGAAGAGCGCCGACTGGTCTACGTCGCGTTCACCCGGGCCAAAGACGAGCTCCTCCTGAGCGGCTCGTTCTGGTCGTCGACCGTCAAACCCCGGAAGCCGAGTCGGTACCTGACCGACCTCGCGGCCGCGGGTCTCGTCGATTCCGAGAGTGTTCCCGAGGCGCCGGAGGACGACGAGAATCCATTGGCCGAGGCCACCCGCGAGCTGCCCTGGCCGGGGGATCCCCTGGGGGCGCGCCGCGCAGCGGTCGAAGAGGCCGCCGGTCGGGTCGGTCGGCTCATCGCGGCACGACGGGCTCATGCCGAGACGGTCGAGACGGTCGAGACGGTCGAGACGGTCGAACCGACAGATCGGCGGGCGGGCGAGCAGCAGACCGATGCGGACCGCGCGCCCCTCCTCTGGGCCGCCGACATCGACCTCCTCCTGCTCGAGCGCGACGCCGCACGAGCGGGGGCGGGTCTGCTCGATCTGCCGCAGCGGATCCCGGCGTCCCGCTTCAAGGACTACGTCGACGACCCGGCCTCGGTGGCAGCAGCGCTGCGGCGGCCCCTGCCCGAGCGCCCCTACCGGGCCACGCGTCTCGGCACCCTGTTCCACGAGTGGGTCGAGGCCCGGTACCGGCCCACGGGGCGAGTCGAGGTGCTCGACGCATTCGCCGTCGAGACCGACCTGGACGACGAGCAGGTCGGCGGGACGCGGGGTGTGGTCGACCCGGACGACGCGCGTCGGCTGGCCGAACTGCAGGCGACCTTCGAGCGCTCCGACTGGGCGGCCCTCGAGCCCGTCGACGTCGAGCTCGAGGTGCACCTGCCGCTCGCCGGCCGCACGGTCATCTGCAAGATCGACGCCGTCTTCGCGCGCGGCGACCGCTTCGAGGTCGTCGACTGGAAGACCGGGCGTTCACCGGTCGACGCCGACGACCTCGAGCTCAAGCAGCTGCAGCTGGCCCTCTACCGCGAGGCCTACGCCGCGTACCGGGGCATCCCCACCGAGCAGATCGACGCGGCGTTCTACTTCGTGGCCGACGACCGGGTCCTCCGGCCGGAGCACATCGCCGACCGGGCCGAGCTGCTCGACCTCTGGGGTCGCGTCGAGAGAGGAGTCAGCCCTCAGCCGTGACGCCGTTCCGTGGTCGACAGCAGCTTCTCGACGCCGTCGATGTCGAGGGCTGCCGTCTGACCGGCGCCGATCGCGCCGCTCCGGTCGAGTTGCAGCGAGTCGACCAGGCCGCCCATCAGCTCGACGGCGTCGTCGACCACCTCGGTGCTCTTCGTGCTCGTGCCGTGCAGCAGCCACTTCGCGAGTTCGAGCTCGTGATAGAGGGTCGCCCGGTGGCGCAGCTGGTGGTCGCTCGAGCCGCGCTCGGCGTTGTAGGCGTCGAACACCTCGTCCACCGACGACGGCGTGCCGAGCAGCCAGGCGAGATCGCGTGCGGGGTCGCCGACGTGCAGCTCGTGCCAGCCGAGGACGCCGGTGACGTCGCCGCCCGAGACCAGGATCGACCCGGCGTCGAGTGCGCCGTTGACGACCGTGGGCTGGAACTGCCAGAGCAGGTGATCCTGGATCGCCGCCTCCCACCGTTCGAGCAGGGCGGCCGGCAGGAGGCGCGTCGAGGCCGCCCGGTCGACCAGCGACGCCGTCGACCGCATCGCCTCGAACGGCGTGTGGCTGGTCAGACCCGCGTCCGTGACGAAGCTGGTCGGCAGGGAGTGGATTGCCGCGATGCCCCGGCCGACGACCGCGGGCAGACCCGAATCGGGCGTGACCCGGGAGGCGGGGACGTGCTCGCCGGCGATGAAGTCGTAGACGATGCCCCGGGTGCGACCGAGGGGCGCCTGACCGCGGTACTGGGGGACGGCGAAGGGCAGGCGACCGCGGACGCCGGCGCTCAGGGCGCGCAGGGCGACGAGGTCGGCCGACTGGCGGGCCTCGGCCCGCTGCGAGCGGGGCACGCGGATGATCCAGTGCTCGCCCAGGCGCCCGTTCAGCAGCGCCGAGTCGTAGTCGCCGCCGGTCGGGGAGCCGTACGGGGCGGCCGCGGAGACGTCCAGGTCGGCGACTGCCGCCGTGGCCAACGCGGCTAGAGTGAGATGAGATCTGGCCATGCCCTCAGGGTAGGCCGCCCGGTGTGGTGCCCCGTCGTTCGCCACGCTGTCAAACCGTGATGATTGGTCGTTCGATGTCCTCGCCTCTGACGGACCGCCTCCCGCTCGCCCGGCACCAGGTCGATCGCGACTACCTGACGCGTGATCGCGCCGGCGCCGTGTCCGACCTCCTGGCCTCGGAAGACACCCGGGTCCTGCCCCTCTGGCGCGGGCGCACGCTCATGGCCTCCGAAGACCGCCTCGCTCTGCTCCCGGCCAGTGACGTCCCCATGGCCGACGACTACGTCTACCTCGGGCTGTCGCAGGCGGCCGACGCGGCCGAACCCGTCGGCACCCCGCTCGTGGCGGCGCTGCTCAGCGACGACCAGGCGCGTGCGCTGGAGTCCGACGAGGCGTCATGGGGCAGCCTCCGGGCCTTCGGCAGCGCGCTGAGCGCCCGCGACGCGGGTCTGGCGGTCGAGGCGGTCGCCGTGGCCAACTGGCACGACTCGCACCGCTTCTCGCCGCGCAGCGGTCGCGAGCTCGTGAGCGACAAGGCCGGGTGGGTCCGTCGCGACCCCGAGAACGGCCACGAGGTGTTCCCCCGGACGGACCCCGCGATCATCGTGGCCGTCACGGACGCCGACGACCGCCTCCTGCTCGGGTCGAACGCCCTCTGGGAGAACAACCGCTACTCGCTGCTCGCGGGTTTCGTCGAGCCCGGCGAGTCGCTCGAGCAGGCCGTGCAGCGCGAGATCTTCGAGGAGTCCGGCGTGAAGGTCGTCGACCCCGTGTACCTCGGATCGCAGCCCTGGCCGTTCCCGGCCAGTCTGATGCTGGGGTTCCGCGCCCGGGTCGACGTCGACGACCCCGGCGTCCTCGAACCCGACGGCGCGGAGATCCTCGAGCTGCGCTGGTTCAGTCGCGCCGAGCTCGCCGCGAGTCTCGGCGAGGTCATCCTGCCCGGCCGCACATCGATCGCCCGCGCCATCATCGAGGACTGGTTCGGCGGCGAGATCGACCAGTGACCGAGGCCGCCGAACTCATCGCCGGGCTCGACGAGCAGCAGCGGGAGGCGGCCCGTCGGCTGCTCGGTCCGGTCTGCCTGCTCGCGGGCGCCGGAACGGGCAAGACCCGTGCGATCACGCACCGGATCGCCTACGGCGTCGCGACCGGGGTCTACGCGCCGAACCGCGTCATGGCGCTGACCTTCACCTCGCGGGCCGCCGCCGAGCTCCGCGGTCGTCTCCGGGCGCTGGGCGCCGGGGGAGTGTCGGCGCGCACCTTCCACGCGTCGGCGCTGTCGCAGCTGTCGTACTTCTGGCCGCAGACGATGGGCGGTCAGATGCCGCGCCTGATCGACGGCAAGGGCAAGCTGATCGCGCACGCGGCCGAGCGGCTGGGGCTGAAGCTCGACACGGCGTCGCTCCGCGACATGGCGGGCGAGATCGAATGGCGCAAGGTCTCCCGTCTCACGCTCGAGTCGTACGCTCAGGCGCTGCCCCAGCGGTCGCTGCCGCAGAACGTGAGCCCCGAACGCGCACTCGACCTGCACGCGGCCTACGAGGACATCAAAGACGAACGGCGGCAGCTCGACTTCGAGGACGTCCTGCTCGCCACGGTCGGCATGCTCCAGCTCGAGGCGCGCGTCGCGCAGCAGGTCCGAGAGCAGTACCGGTTCTTCGTGGTCGACGAGTACCAGGACGTCTCGCCGCTGCAGCAGGAGCTCCTCGAGCTCTGGCTCGGCGACCGCAACGACCTGTGCGTGGTGGGCGACGCCAGTCAGACGATCTACTCGTTCGCGGGCGCGTCGGCCGACTACCTGCTCGGCTTCGGCTCGCGCTACGACGACGCCACCGTGGTCCGCCTCGAGCAGAACTACCGCTCGTCGCGTCAGATCGTCGACACCGCCAACCAGCTGATGCGAGGGCGACCCGGTGCGCTGCACCTGCATCCCGCCGTCGAGACCACCGGGCCCGTCCCCCCGGTCGTCGAGTACCCGAGCGACTCCGCCGAGGCCCGCGGCGTCGCGCAGACGATCGCCGACGAGATCCGATCGGGTGTCGCTCCGGAGGAGATCGCGGTGCTGTACCGGGTCAACGTCCAGGCCGCGGCGATCGAGCGGGCACTCGCCGACGTCGGCGTCTCGACCCGGATCCACGGCGCGACGAGGTTCTTCGAGCTCCGCGAGGTCAAGGAGGCGCTGATGATGCTGAAGGGCGCCGCCGTCAGCATCGTGGGCGAGCCGCTCTTCAAGACCGTCAGCGACGTCCTCCGGTCGCTCGGTTGGACTCAGGAGGCCCCCGAGCAGCGCGGCGCCATCCGCGATCGGTGGGAGTCCTTGAACGCCCTGATGGGCCTGGCCGAGGCCTCGCCCGCCGACACGACCCTCCGCGCATTCGTCGACGAGCTCCTGGCGCGGCAGGCGGGCCAGCACGAGCCGACCATGCCCTCGGTCACCCTCGCGACCCTGCACTCCGCGAAGGGCCTCGAGTGGCGGAGCGTCTACCTCGTCGGTCTCAGCGAGGGGCTCGTGCCGATCAGCTACGCCCAGAACCCCGAGGCCGTCGACGAGGAGCGCCGCCTGCTCTACGTCGGGGTCACCCGCGCCCGCGAACGCCTCCGTCTGTCGTGGAGTCAGACCGGGCAGGGCCGAGGAGGCGCGCGTCAGCCGAGCAGGTTCCTGGAAGAACTGCGCATCCGCAGTCGGAATGCGGCCGAGTCGACATCGTCGTGATCCGACCCGTCTCGAGGTCGATGCGCAGGACGGCGCCGGCGGAGCCGGCATCGGCCCGGCGGCCGCCCACCACGAGCGGCTCCGAGTCGAGGAGTCGTCGCGCGGCCGCGGCCGCCGCCTCCCGGAGGACGAGTGGTCTGGGTCGAGCCACGGGTCGTGTGCTGAGCTGACCCGCTATCGCGGGCCAGGCCGAATCGGCGTCGCCGGCCGTGAGGTGGAGGCATCGAGCGCAGGCGGTCAGCCCCGGCACGACGAGAGGGCCGATGCGCACGGAGCGGTCGCCCGTCCGGACGAGGAGATGGGGGAGATCGCCCCGCATCCAGTCCGACGCCGTCACGGGGTCGGGGGCCGGGCCGCCCACCAGCACGCCGACGGCGGGTGGGCTCCGAGGGTCGAGTCGCACCGCACCGACGGTGTGGACCGCGGTGTGCACCGGCAGGCCCTCCGACTGCAGCAGCCTCCCGATGTCGTCGGCCAAGGGTCCGCTGCCGGCGAGGAGCACGGCGAAGGCGGGCGGAGCCTGCGTCGGTCGGCGGTCGAGGGCGGGCTCGAGCCGTGCCACGAGGCGTGCGGCGTCGAGTCGGTCGCCCCCGGTCTGGGCCAGGATCGCGTCGACGCCGCCGTCACCCAGTCCGTGCGCCACAGCCCAGACGAAGGTCTCGTCGAACGCCGTCACGTCATGGAGGACGACGTACGCGCGTTCCACGCCGATCTGCAGAGTCGAGGGGTCCCGCCAGACGACGGCGGTGTGCGGGGGGAAGCGGAGAGGGCGGGACATCCGACGATCATGGTCGCCGACACGGTGGTCGACGCGGTTGTCCACAGGCGCCCCGGCCCCTCGTCCGATTCAGCGCTCGGGGGAGGACCCGGGTTCTCCGGCGGCGCCGTCGCCCCCCTCGTGCGGCCGATCGCCGGACGTGTCGTCGAGGAGCTCCGCGATCGCGCGGTCGACGTCGTCCAGAGCCGGCTCGGCGTCGGTCAGTCGAGCGATCAGACCCTGCGGGTCGTCGATGTCCTCGCTGGAGGGCACGATGTCGGGGTGCGACCACAGCGAGTCGCGGCGTTCGGCACCCACGGCCTCGGTGATCGCCGACCACATGGCCGCGGCCTCGCGCAGTCGCCTCGGGCGCAGCTCGAGACCAACGAGGGTCGAGAACGCGGACTCGGCGGGGCCACCGGCCGCGCGACGACGACGGACCGTCTCGGCGATGGCGCCCGATCTCGGCAGTCGTGCCGTGGCCTCGGCCGTGACGACGTCGACCCAGCCCTCGATCAAGGCGAGCATCGTCTCGAGGCGGGCGAGCGCGGCGAGCTGCTCGTCGGACTTCGGCGGGATCAGAGCGCCGCTGGCCATCGCGTCCCGGAGCTCGTCAGGGCTGGACGGGTCGAAGTCGACGGCCAGCGCCTCGAGGCGCTCGGTGTCGATGCTGATGCCCTGGGCGAATTCGCGGATCGACGAGATGAGGTGGAGGCGCAGCCACCGGGCGTGGCGGAACAGGCGGGCGTGCGCCAGCTCGCGGACGGCGAGGTAGATCTGGATCTGGTCGGTCTCGATGTCGAGGCCCTCGCCGAACGCGGCGACGTTCTGCGGCAGGATCGCGGCCTGCTGGTCGTCGAGCAGCGGGATGCCGACGTCGCCGCCCGAGACGACCTCGAGCGAGAGCTGACCCACCACCTGACCGAGCTGCATGGCGAAGAGCGTGCCGCCGACGCTGCGCATCACCTGGCTGGCACCGGCCAGCAGCGACTGCATCTCCTCCGGGGCCTGATCTCTCAGCACGCCCGTCAGCGAGTCGGCGATGGACGATGCGACCGGCTCGGCGAGCTGACTCCACACCGGCATGGTGAGACGCGACCACTCGGCCCGGGTCACCAGTCGCGGCGCCACCGTCAGCTCGGAGACGAACGTGACGTCGTCGAGCCACAGGGCGGCGACGTGGAACGCCTGCTCGAGAGCGGCCCGGTCGGCGGCGGGCGTCTCGACGGCCGATCGACTGCCGGCGGCGACGGCCTGCTCGGTGGCGACCTTCCAGTCGATCCCGTCACCGCTGCTGTCGACGGCGTTCTGCAGCTGGCTCATCAGCCGGGCCATGAACGCCGGGTCGTCGGGCAGGCCCGCCACACCGGCGAGCTGGGCCGGGTCGATCTCGGAATCACCGGACAGGAACTGGCGCAGCATCTCGCGGAACTCGTCCTCCGGCCCGCGCTGCGAATCATCGGTCATACGAACTACGCTAACTGCTGGCCATCGGAACAACCTCGAATTCGGCGCCCGCCCCGGGCTCCCCGCTCCGCCCGTGGCGAACATCGAAAGGACCGTCGTGGCCTTCTTCTCACCCCCGACCCGCGCCTCCCTGTCCCGGCGCCGTCCCGGCCGGGTCGGCTGGTCGCTGCTGGGGGTGGCTCTCGTCTCCGGTCTGGTGCTCACGTTCCTGCCGTCGCCCTATCTCATCGAGCAGCCGGGCCCGGTGTTCGACACCCTCGGCAGCGCCGAGTACGAAGGCGCCGACCAGCCGCTGATCACCGTGACGGGCGCCGAGACCTACCCCACCGCCGGCACGCTCGACCTCCTCACCGTGAGCGTCCAGGGCAACGAGTCGGTCCGGCCCAGCTGGGTCGAGGTCGTGTCCGCCTGGTTCGACCCGAGCCGGGCCGTCGTCCCGGTCGAGGCGATCTACCCCTCGGGGGTGACGAACGAGCAGGTCGACGAGCAGAACACGGTCGACATGCAGAACTCGCAGAAGTCCGCCATCGCCGCGGCCATGATCCACGACGGCTACACGGTGCCCAGCAGGGTCACGATCAGCCAGGTCTCCGCCGGCGGCCCGGCCGAGGGCGTGCTGGAAGAGGGCGACGTCGTCATCAGCGTCAACGGCACCAGCCTCGAGGCGGACGGCGACGTCGACACGCTCCGGCGGCTCGTGGCCGAGAACGGCGTGGACGAGGCCGCCACGGTCGTCGTCGAGAGGTCCGGCACGTCGATCACGACGGAGGTGACCCCTCAGGAGGTGCAGCGCACGGCCCTGCTCGGGGTCGGCGTCAGCGTCGACTACGACTTCCCCTTCGACGTGTCGCTGAAGCTCGACCAGGTGGGCGGTCCGAGCGCCGGCATGATGTTCGCACTCGGCATCATCGACAAGACGACCCCCGGCGAGCTGAACGGCGGCGAGCAGGTCGCGGGGACGGGCACGATCACCGCCTCGGGCCAGGTGGGCCCGATCGGCGGGATCCGTCAGAAGCTCTACGGCGCCCGGGACGCCGGGGCGAGCGTGTTCCTCGCACCGGCCGACAACTGCGACGAGGTCGTGGGCAACGTGCCCGACGGGCTCGACGTGTACTCGGTGACGACGCTCGACGACGCCGTGACGGTGCTCGAGACCGTGGCGGACGACGGCGACACGGCGTCGCTTCCGACCTGCACGGCGGGCTGAGGGCGGCCACCCAGCCGGGTCATAGGTCGGCGGTCGAGGGTTGAACGGTCAGGTGCGGCCCGTAGGATGGCCCCTCCACGTACCCCTGAGCCAGGAGCACACACTTGACGTCACCAGCATCGTCGCGATCCGCACGCCGTTCGCCCCGATTGCCCGTCCTGGTCACGGTGGCGATCCTCGCCGCTCTGGTCATCGCGTTCTTCATCTTCTCGTCCCTGCTGACCGACTACATGTGGTTCGACCAGCTCGGGTTCGCGAACGTGCTGACCACCCAGTGGATCGCCTCGGCGGTGATGTTCTTCATCGGGTTCCTGGCCATGGCCATCCCGGTCTACGTCAGCATCGAGATCGCGTTCCGCTTCCGGCCGGTGTACGCCAAGCTCAACTCCCAGCTCGACCGCTACCAGCAGGTCATCGAGCCGCTGCGTCGAGTCGTCGTGATCGGCGTGCCGATCGTCCTCGGGCTGTTCGCCGGCATCGCGTCGTCGACCAGCTGGCAGGTCGCGCTCCAGTGGCTCAACCGCACGCCCTTCGGTACGACGGACCCGAAGTTCGGCCTCGACGTCGGCTTCTACGTCTTCTCGCTGCCCTTCTACCAGGGCGCGGCCGGGTTCGCGTCGGCGGTCGTCCTGATCTCCGGTCTCGCCGCCGTCGCGACGAGCTACCTCTACGGCGCGCTGCGCTTCACGGGGCGCGAGGTCCGCATCTCGAAGGTCGCGCGCATCCAGCTCGCCATCACCGCAGCCGTCTACCTGCTCCTCCAGGGCGTGAGCCTCTGGCTCGACCAGTACGCGACCCTCACGCAGGGCGCCAACAAGCTCCTCACCGGTGTCACCTACGCCGATGACGCCGCCGGCATCCCCGGCAAGCAGATCCTCGCGCTCGCCGCGGCGATTGTGGCCGTGCTCTTCATCGTGACGGCCATCATCGGCCGCTGGCGTCTGCCGGTCATCGGCACCGCGGCATTGATCATCGCGAGCATCATCGTGGGCGGCATCTACCCCTGGATCGTCCAGCGCTTCCAGGTCGAGCCTAGCGAGCGCACGGTCGAGGCGCCGTTCATCGAGAACAACATCGACGCGACCCGCGAGGCCTACGGGGTGGCCGATGTCGAAGAAGAGACTTACGACGCCCAGTCCGACGCCGAGGCCGGTGCACTCGCCGGCGATGCGGTGACGACCGCCAACATCCGCATCATCGACCCCGCTCTCGTCACCGACGCTTTCGCGCAGCTCCAGCAGTACCGCCAGTACTACAGCTTCCCCGAGCAGCTGTCGGTCGACCGGTACACGATCGACGGCAACACGCAAGACACCGTCATCGCGGTCCGCGAGCTGAACACCGATCAGCTCGGCGCATCGGCGACGCCCTACAACACGACCTTCGTCTACACGCACGGTTACGGCGTGGTCGCCGCCTACGGCAACCAGCGCTCCGCCGACGGTCAGCCCGTGTTCCTCGAGTCGGGCATTCCCGTGACGGGTGCGCTCGGCGACGCCGACGAGTACGAGCCGCGGATCTACTTCGGTCAGCAGTCGCCGGCGTACTCCATCGTCGGCGGCAACGGGGACAACGACATCGAGCTCGATTACCCGTCGGGCAGCAACGACAACGGGACGAACCAGACGACCACCTTCGACGGTGACGGCGGGCCGAAGCTCGACAACCCCTTCAAGAAGCTGATCTACGCGATCAAGTTCCAGTCCGAGCAGATCTTCCTGTCGGACGCCGTGAACGACGAGTCGCAGATCCTCTACGACCGCGACCCGTCCGAGCGCGTCCAGAAGGTCGCCCCGTACCTGACCATCGACAGCGCGCCCTACCCGGCCGTGGTCGACGGCAAGGTCGTGTGGATCGTCGACGGCTACACGACGACGCGCGACTACCCGTACTCGAAGCCTCAGGCGCTCAGCGACGCGATCGCCGACACCTACACCGAGCGCCCGACGTACGCCTCGAACGAGATCAACTACATCCGCAACTCGGTGAAGGCCACGGTCGACGCCTACGACGGATCGGTGAACCTCTACGCCTGGGACACCGAAGATCCGATGCTCCAGACCTGGCAGAAGATCTTCCCCTCGACGCTGACGCCGCTGGCCGACATGTCCGTCGACCTCATGCAGCACGTCCGCTACCCGCAGGACATGTTCAAGGTGCAGCGCGCCATCCTCGGCACGTATCACGTCACCGACTCCGACTCGTTCTACTCGAGCGACGACGCGTGGGTCACGCCGAACGAGCCGACGAGCACCGCGACGACGCCGCCCCTGCAGCCGCCGTACTACCTGACGCTGCAGCTGCCCGATCAAGATCCGGCCTTCTCCATCTACTCGACGTACATCCCGCAGCAGTCGGGAGAGAACGCTCGGAACGTCCTGACGGGGTATCTCGCGGCGAACGCCGACGCGGGGTCGACACCGGGGGAGGTCGCCGACAGCTACGGCGATCTGACCCTGCTGACCCTCCCGCGAACGGACACCCTCCCCGGCCCGGGGCAGGTCCAGAACAACTTCAACACGGACACCGCCGTGGCGAACCAGCTGGCTCTGCTCACCCGCGGTGACACGAGCGTCGTCCGAGGCAACCTGCTCACGCTCCCCGTGGGCGGCGGTCTCCTGTACGTTCAGCCGATCTACGTGAAGTCGACGTCAGAGACCTCGTACCCCGTGCTGCAGCGGATCCTGGTCTCGTTCGGTGACCAGATCGCCTTCGAGGACACCCTCGACGGCGCCTTGGACGAGCTGTTCGGCGGGAACTCCGGTGCGACAGCCGGTGACAACGGCGTGCCGACGACCGACCCGGCGGCCGACGACGGTGCGACCGACGACGGCGCGACCGATGGTGGTGACACGGGCGGCGACACCGAGACCCCGGCTCCGACCACGGCTCCCGACGCCGGCTCGGGAACGGACAACCCGGCGCTCGACCAGGCTCTGGCCGACGCGCAGTCCGCTCTCGACGACCGGGCCGCGGCGTACGCCGACAACGACCTCGTCGCGGCGGCGGAGGCGGACGCCCGTCTGCAGACCGCCCTCGAGGACGCGGTCGCAGCGAGCGGCGAATAGCACTCGCACCATCGATCGACGAGACCCCCTTCGGCGCTGCCGGAGGGGGTCTCGTCGTCTCCCGGAGGCCTGGACCGGTCGCGATTGGACGGACTGCGAAACGCGTGCTAGTGTTTCTTCTTGTGCCGCGGGGTGGAGCAGTTCGGTAGCTCGCTGGGCTCATAACCCAGAGGTCGTAGGTTCAAATCCTGCCCCCGCAACAGAAGAAAGAAAAGCCCTGGTCATCGACCAGGGCTTTTCTCGTTTCCCGCCATGCGCGTCTCGTCTCTCGAGGTTCCGCACTCGTCCCTGCGCATGTCATTCTGACCTCATGCCGAACCTCCGAGTCGTCGTCGCTCCCGATTCGTTCAAGGGGTCGGCCGGCGCAGCCGCTATCGCCTCCGCCGTGGCGCGGGGCTGGCTCCGCGTCAGCCCGGACGACGTTCTCATCGAGGCGCCTCTGGCCGATGGCGGAGAGGGGACCCTCGATGCCTTCGAGGCGGCCGTCCCCGGGTCCGTCCGCCGTGAGACCGACGTGCCCGGCCCTGACGACCGGATCGTGCGGGCGCCCTGGCTCCTGCTGCCCGACGGCACGGCGGTCGTCGAGCTGGCGGCGGCCAGCGGGCTCGTCCTCCTGGAGGCGCCTCGTCCCTACGACGCGCATACGCGCGGGCTCGGGCGGGTCATCGTCGCGGCACTGGACGCGGGGGCCACGAGAGTGGTCATCGGTCTCGGGGGCAGCGCTTCCACCGACGGCGGCGCGGGGCTGCTCGTCGAACTGGGGGCGCGCCTCCTCGACTCCGTCGGAGACGCCGTGCCCGACGGGGCCCACGGGCTGACGGCCGCGGTCCGCATCGACCTGAGCGGGCTCCGAGCGCTGCCGCCCCGAGGGGTCACGGTGCTCGCGGACGTCCGCAACCCGCTCGTCGGTCCGCGGGGCGCCGCCGCCGTGTACGGGCCGCAGAAGGGCGCCACGGGCGACGACGTGCTCGCACTCGACGAGGGTCTGCGTCGCTTCGCCCAGCTCGTCGACGTCGATCCCGAGACCCCGGGGGCCGGGGCGGCGGGCGGGACGGGCTTCGGTCTGCTGGTCTGGGGGGCCGCGCTCGTCCCGGGTGCCGAGGTCGTGGCTGACCTCGTGGACCTCCCGTCGCTCATGACCCGCGCCGATGTCGTCGTCACGGGCGAGGGGCGCCTCGACGAGCAGACCGCGGAGGGCAAGGTGGTCTCGGTCGTCGCATCGATCGCGGGGTGGGCCGACGTCCCGGTGCTCGTCGTGGCGGGCTCTATCGCCGACGGCGTCGCCGATCAGTCGGTCTCCATCGCCCTGTCCGAGCTCGCAGGAGGCGCGGAGGAGTCCATCGCCCATCCCGAGCTCTGGGCCGAGCGGGCCGGTGCCGCCCTGGCGGTGCACATGATCACCCGAGGAGTGCGGGGCGAGCTGTCGTCAGAGGCGGAGCGCGGCGAGGCGGCGGGTGGCCTCGTCGATGACCTCGACTCGCTTGCAGAACGCGAAGCGGACGAGTGACGAGTACTCGTCCGCCAGGGCGGGGTGGCAGAAGGCGCTGACCGGCACGCCGACCACGCCCGCGATGCCGGGCAGCGCCCGGCAGAACGACGCTGCGTCGTCGAAGCCCAGCGGGGCGGCGTCGGCGACGACGAAGTACGAGCCCTGCGAGGGGGAGACCTCGAAGCCCGCCGTCGAGAGTCCGCCGGCGAGGAGGTCGCGCTTGTGCTCGAGATCGCCGGCGAGCCGGTCGAAGTGGTCGCGGGGGAGTCGCAGCCCGGCGGCGATCGCGGGCTGGAAGACGGAGCCGTTGACGAAGGTCAGGAACTGCTTGACGCTCATCACCTGGGAGACGAGTTCGGCGGGCCCGGACAACCAGCCGATCTTCCATCCCGTCGCGTTGAAGGTCTTGCCGCCGCTCGAGATCGTGAGCGTGCGTTCGGCCGCACCGGGGAGGGTCGAGATGGGCACGTGAGGGACATCGTCGAAGACGAGGTGCTCGTACACCTCGTCGGTCACGATGATCGCGTCGAACTCGTGGGCGAGGGCGACCACGGCCCGACGCGTCTCGTCGTCGAGCAGGGTGCCGGTGGGGTTGTGTGGGTCGTTGACGATCACGAGGCGGGTCCGCGGCGAGAACGCCGCCCGCAGTTCGAGGGGGTCGACCCGGAAGTCGGGACCCCGCAGGGGGACCGTGCGGTGCCTGCCGCCGGCGAGTCCGATCACCGCGCCGTAGGCGTCGTAGAACGGTTCGAGGGTGACGACCTCGTCGCCCGCGTCGACGAGGGCGAGCACCGTCGCGGCCAGCGCCTCGGTCGCGCCGGCGGTCACGAGGATCTCGCGCTCCGGGTCGAGGTCGATTCCGTAGAAGCGCGACTGGTGCTCGGCCACCGCCTCGAGCAGGGTCGGCATGCCGCGCCCCGGCGGGTACTGGTTCAGTCCACCCGCCAGGGCGTCCCTCGCGGCGGTGAGCACCGCCTCCGGAGGGTCCTCGTCGGGGAAGCCCTGTCCGAGGTTGACGGCGCCGGTGGACGCGGCCAGTGCGGACATCTCGGCGAAGATCGTGGGCGACAGTCGGCCCGCATCGTCGAGAAGCATGGCGCCGCGGGCCGTCCGCTGCCACGGTGTCGGTGAGGTCATGGTCCCTCACCGTAGCCCTCGGCGTGCTGCATGACGGGGCGGCGACCGGGAGTCGGATCCAGGCGTCGCTTATCGGGCGTGCAGCCCGCGCACAGGTTCGCCGAATGCTCTGCACAGGTGGACGGACCAGGCTGATGACGCTTGAAAGGAGCATCCGCTGATGAACGAGAACCCCCGGGGCGCAGACGACGCCGACGACACGACGCGTGGACCCCACGACGGCGAGGCGGCCCGAGACGACTCGACGGGCCGCGACGGCTCGACCGCCGGCGGCGACGAGGTGACGTACGGGGCCCCTCGGCTCCCCGACGGCGGTGCAGCCCCCGACGGAGATCCGGCACCTGGCGGCTACTCGGCGCCCGGCAGCTACTCGGCGCCCGGCAGCTACTCGGCACCGGGCAGCTACGCCGCGCCCGGCAGCTACTCGGCGCCCGGCTACCCTGAGCAGTCCTACGGCGGTCAGTCGCCCTACGGTGGTCAATCGCCCTACGGTGCCCAGCAGCCCACTCCGGGCCAGCAGGGTCACGGATCACCCCAGGCCTACGGGGCCCAGCAGGCCTACGGGGCCCAGCAGAACGACGGGAATCAGCACGGCTACGCCGGTCAGGCCGGCTACGCGCAGGGCGGCTACGCGCAGGCCGGTGCCGACGGCACCCCCACGCAGCAGTACGGGCACCACGGTGCGTACGCCGCGCAGAACCCCTACGACACGAGCACCTGGCAGGCGCCGGCACCCGCGCAGAAGACGAAGCGGAACCGCGGGGTCGGCGTGCTGGCGGCGACGCTGGCCGTCGGACTCGTCGCGGGCGGTGCCCTGGGCGGGGTGATCGGCGGATCCGTGGCCGATGGAGGCGCGGGCACGTCGACCGCGGCCGGACCCTCTCGGGATCTGACCGTCAACGACTACGACGACGCCACCGTGGTGACGGCCGTCGCGGCGAAGGCCACGAAGTCGGTCGTGACGATCAACGTCGCGTCGGGCTCCTCCGGCGGAACGGGTTCGGGGGTCATCCTCTCCGACGACGGGTACATCGTGACCAACACGCACGTCGTCACCCTCGACGGGGCGAGCGCGTCCGGCTCCGTCAGCGTGACGATGAGCGACGGCAGCATCCTGCCGGCCGAGGTCGTCGGGCTCGATCCCGTCGTCGACCTCGCCGTCCTCAAGGTCGACGCGACCGGTCTGACCCCCATCGAGTTCGCGGACTCCTCGAAGCTCAACGTCGGCGACACCGCCGTCGCGATCGGTGCGCCCCTCGGGCTCTCGAACACGGTCACCGACGGCATCGTCTCGACACTGAACCGCAGCATCACGGTGCAGTCGTCCGCGGCTCCGTCCGACGGGTCCGATCAGGGCGACTCGAACGACAACAACGGCCAGGGCCCGTTCTCGTTCAACAACGGCGACGGTGCGCAGCAGGCTCCGGCCAGCAGCGTCATCTCGCTGCCGGTCATCCAGACGGACGCCTCGATCAACCCCGGCAACTCGGGCGGTGCGCTCCTCGACTCCGACGGCGAGCTGATCGGGCTGAACGTCGCCATCGCGAGCTCTGGCGAGTCCTCCGGCAGCATCGGCGTCGGGTTCTCGATCCCGTCGAATCTCGTGAAGCGCGTGGCGGGTGAGATCCGCGACTCCGGTTCCGCCTCGCACGGTCTGCTCGGCGCCAGCGTCGACGACGCGACGAGCGACTCGGCCGCCACGCAGGTCGGGGCCCTCATCGTCCAGATCAGCCAAGGAGGCGCGGCCCAGTCCGCCGGGCTCCGTCAAGGCGACGTCGTGACCGAGTTCAACGGCGTCCCGATCAGCGACCGCACCGATCTGACCGCGCAGGTGCGATTCCTGGCAGGGGGCAGCGACGCCGAGCTGACCTACGTCCGAGACGGGCAGGAGGGCACCGCGAAGGTGTCCCTCGACACTCTCACCACCTAGCAGCAGGGGGTCTCCTCCTGAGGGCGGGTCGTGGCGAGTGTCGCCGCGGCCCGCCCATCGCTGTTGATAGGCTCGCTGTCGATCGTCGGGGCATCCGACACGACCCACCGCGCCCCGTGCGCCGCGAGAACCCGAGGCCCGACCGACATGACACCGCTCGAGACTCCTCTGCCGGGTGTCTCGTACGTCATGCCCGTGCTGAACGAGGAGCGCGACATCCGCTCCGCCGTCGAGAGTCTCGTCGCGCAGGACTACCAGGGCCCCTTCGAGATCCTCCTGGCCCTCGGGCCGAGCGTCGACCGGACGAACGACGTCGTGGCCGAGATGTCGGCGGCCGACCCCCGCATCCGCAGTCTGGCCAACCCGGTCGGCTCGACGCCGGCCGGTCTGAACGTGGCGATCCGTGCCTCCGTCCATCCGGTGACCGTCCGCGTCGACGCGCATTCGGTGCTGCCGACCGACTACACCCGTCTCGCCGTCGCGGCCCTGCAGCGCAGCGGCGCCGACAACGTGGGCGGGATCATGAAGGCCGAGGGGCGCACCCCCTTCGAGAAGGCGGTGGCGCGGGCGTACGGCAGCCGCGTCGGGCTCGGAGGCACGCCCCACCATGTCGGGGGAGTCGAGGGGCCGACCGAGACCGCGTACCTCGGGGTGTTCCTCCGCTCGCGCCTGATCGAGGTGGGGCTCTTCGACGAGGGCATCAAGCGCGGTCAGGACTGGGAGCTCAACCGCAGGTTGCGCGCGACCGGCGGCACCGTCTGGTTCACCCCCGACCTCGTGGTCACCTACCGACCGCGTCCGAGCATCCGGAAGCTCGTCCGCCAGTTCGTCGCCACCGGTCTCTGGCGAGGCGAACTGGCGCGCCGGTTCCCCAAGGCCAACACCGTCCGCTATCTGGTGCCGCCGGTGATGGTGATCAGCGTGCTGCTCGGTCTGCTGCTCGGTCTCGTGGGTCTCGCAGCCGCGGTCGTGGGCAGTCCTCTCGCCTGGGCATCCCTCGGCCTCGCGGCACCCGGCGTCTACCTGCTGTTCGTCGTCGCCGCCGCCCTGCTGGCGGCGCGAGGCGAGAGCGTGCGGACCAGGTTGTGGTTTCTCGTAGTCTTGCCTTCCATCCACTTCGGCTGGGGCTTCGGATTCGTCTTCGGTTTCTCGAGCCTGACGAAGAACATCACCGCACACACCGGAAGATAGGCGATCCGATGACCGCCCCGCCCACGAGACCCTCGTCGATCGCCGAACTGCGTCGGGTCGCCCAGCCGCCCGAGGTCCGCAGCAGGGCGAACGCCGAGCACTGGACGGCGTCGCTCTACCTCCGCGACCTGTCGCCGTACCTCACCTGGATGCTGCTCAAGACGAGCGTCACGGCCAACGGCGTCACCGGGCTCATGATCCTCACCGGGTGGGCCACCGCCGCCGCCCTCCTCGTCCCCGGGGTCGGGGGCGCCGCTCTGGCGCTCGTGCTCGGGCAGCTGCAGATGCTGATCGACTGCAGCGACGGCGAGGTCGCCCGCTGGCGGCGGACCAGCTCGCCCGCGGGTGTGTTCCTCGACAAGGTGGGTCACTACTCCACCGAGGCCCTCATCCCCGTCGCCCTCGGCATCCGCGCGGCCGGGTACCCCTTCGATGCTCCCGGCGACTACCTGTGGACCACGCTCGGCTTCGCTCTGGCCCTCGTCATCGTGCTGAACAAGGCGCTGAACGACATGGTGCACGTCGCACGGGCCCACGCCGGCCTGACCCGACTCGAAGACAAACGTGGTGGGGTGAGCGCGCCCAGCAGCCGCCTCCTCTCGCGCCTGCGGGGCGCCGCCCGCTTCCTGCCGTTCCATCGTCTGTACCACTCCGTCGAGCTGACCATCCTCGCCTTCGCGGTGTCACTCGTCGGATTGGTCGTCGGCCAGCCGATCGCCGACCGTGTGCTCCTCTCGGTGCTCGTGCCGCTGGCTCTGCTCGCCCTCGTCGGGCACTTCGTCGCGATCATGGCGTCGAAGCGGGTGCGCTCCTGACCGGGTCCGGGCTGCCGCGCGTCGGGGTCGTCAGCCTCACGCAGGGGAGGCGCCCGGCCGAGCTCGAGGCGGGTCTGGCGAGTCTGCTCGCTCAGGAGGGCGTCGAGCTCGACATCGTCTGCGTCGGCAACGGGAGCGGCCCCGGCGATGTCCCGTCGGGCGTGCGCACCCTCGAGCTGGGCGACAACGTGGGCATCCCCGCGGGTCGGAACCGCGGCGCCGACCTCGTGACCGGCGAGTACGTGTTCTTCCTCGACGACGACGCGTCGTTGCCGTCGCCCCGCTTCCTGGCCGACGCGGTCGCGATCCTCGAAAGTGATCGGGGCATCGGCCTGCTGCAGCCCCGGGTGATGGACGCCCAGGGGGCGGCCAACCCCCGCCGGTGGATCCCGCGACTGCGGAAGGGCGATCCCCGCACCTCGGGCGACGTCTTCTCGGTCTGGGAGGGCGCTACGCTCCTGCCCCGCGACGTCTTCGACGCCTGCGACGGATGGGGAGAGCCCTACTTCTACGCGCACGAGGGCATCGAGCTCGCCTGGAGGGTCTGGGCCCAGGGGCGCCGAGCGCACTACGAGGGTGGTCTCGTGGCCAATCACCCCGCCATCGACCCGACCCGTCATGGCGAGTACTACCGTCTGAACGCCCGCAACCGGGTCTGGCTCGCCAAGCGCAACCTGCCGTGGCCCCTCGTCCCCGTCTACGTGGCGTCGTGGACGGCCGTCCAGCTGCTGCGCTGGGGACGGACGCCGTCGAAGCTGAGGCCGTGGTTCGCCGGCTGGGCCGAGGGGTGGCGCAGCCGCCCCGGCGGCCGTCGGTCCATCGGTTGGGTAACGGTCGGGCGGATGACGAGGGCTGGTCGACCGCCGGTCATCTAGCCTGGAACGACGGCGGAGGCGTTCCGCCGTCGCCCCTCGAACGGAGATCGACCCTGTGGCATTGACCCGTGACCTCACGCTCGCCTGGAGTCTCGTCGGTCGACTCGCGAAGTCCCGTCGCAGCCGCCGAGCACTCGAACGGACCGACGCAGCAGGGCGGGCCCCGCTCGACGGCACGGTGCGGGTGGCCGTCTACTTCGCCGACACGTCCGTGAACATGTACCAGATCCGCCAGTGGTACGGCCCCCTGGCGCGTCTGAACGAGCGCTGTCCCGTCGCCATCGTGGCGCGGTCTCCCGGTGCCACGGTCGAGCTGCTCGCCGAGTCGCCGGTGCCCGTGGTCTACGCCCGTCAGGTCGCCGACCTCGAGACGTTCGTCGCCTCCCAGCCCCTCGCGCTCACGCTCTACGTGAACCAGAACGCGAAGAACTTCCAGATGATGCGCTACGGCCGCATGTGGCACGTCTTCGTGAATCACGGCGAGAGCGACAAGATGTACATGACGACGAACCAGTTCAAGGCCTACGACTACGCCTTCGTCGCCGGCGACGCCGCACTCGACCGGCTCTCCGCCAAACTCTGGGACTACGACCTCGAGAAGCGCGCCGTGCCGATCGGCCGCCCCCAGGCCGACCACGTGGCCGGTGTCGTGCCGTTCGAGGCCGACGGCAAGACCGTCGTGCTGTACGCCCCGACCTGGGAGGGCGATCGGTCGTCGGCCGCCTACGGCTCGATCGCATCGCACGGCGTGGCCCTCGTGTCGGCGCTGATCTCGACCGGCCGTCATCGGATCGTCTACCGACCCCACCCTCGGAGCGGAGTGGTCGACCGCGACTACCGGCGGGCGCACGAGACCATCGTGAAGGCGATCGCCGCCGCGAACCTCGCCGATCCATCGGCGCAGCACGTCTACGATTCGGGGTCCGAGCTCGGCTGGCAGCTCGTCGTGGCCGACGTCGCCATCACCGACATCTCGGCCATGGTCTACGACCGGCTGGCGACCGGCAAGCCCCTCGTCGTGACGCGCCCCGTGTCGCCCGATGCGGACGTCGACGAGCGAGGGTATCTCGGCGATGCGGAATGGCTCACGGCGGCCGGTGCCGGCGATGTCGCCGAGCTCGTCGATCGCGTGCAGGCGGATCCGGAGGCGCGGGGCAGGCTGGACCACTGGGTCACGCATCACTTCGGCGACACGACGCCCGGCATGGCGACGCAGCGATTCGAGGCCGCGGTCGCCCGTCTCGTCGCGCTGCGGGACGAGTACGCGGCGACGCATCCCGTCGACGCCGACTCCGTCCGCCCCGCGCAGGACGACGCTGACGGCGACATCGACTCCTGATCACGGGAACGAGTCGCCAGGCACCAGGCGCCTGTGGATGAATGCATGATGTATTCAGCATCTGGATAGAGATCGCTGCATCGCGTATCCATGAGGTATGCCTGAGCCGACGTCGACCGCCGCCCGCATCTTCGGAGACCGAGTCCGGGAGGAACGCCAGAGGCTGGGGCTCACTCAGGACGAGTTGGCGCACCTGGCGGGAATGAACGTCTCGAACTACGGCAAGATCGAGCGCGGGATCGGCAACCCCGTGCTCCACACGATCGTGAGACTGGCCGTCGTGGTCGGTGTCGACCCTTCGGTGCTGGTCACCGGGATGACCGCGGAGCACCTCCCGCCCGTGCTCGAGACCTTCACGGCTGCCGACTACGTGAAGGAGCGCACCGCGCGGCGGACGAGCTGAACCCGGGGTCGGCGATCAGAAGCTGAACCGCCAGAGGAACTCCTCTCGCGTCGGCCGGAACCAGCGGACCACCGCGATGGAGTTCTGCGTGAGCTCGGAGGCGATGACGCTGACCGACAGGGCGTCGCCGGGGTCGAGCCTGTTCGTGGCGACGGGGACGAGCAACCCGCACCCGAGGAGGGTGACCCTGATGCCGAGGACGGGCTCGTCCGCCACATTGACCAGACGATGGACCCTGGGGGCCTTCGACCGATCGACGTGGAAGGGGACTGCGTAGGCGGTGGCTGTACTGGTCATGGCCCCACGGTAAGGAGCGCGACCGACGTCAGCCCCTCCAGCCTGTGGACGGCGTCCTCTTGTGGAGGGTCGCGATGGGCCAGCGGCGAGACGACGGGAGCGGACGGCCCCGGGGGTCTCAGGCGTCGAAGTCTGCTGCGAAGAACTGCGGTGCGGGGCCGAAGGCGTCGCGCGCGCTCATCACGACCTTCCGTCCGAGGAGGTGGTTGCCCGTGCCGCCCACCACGGCCCCGATGCCGAACGGGACGGCCCGCCCGATCACCGTGGCGGTCTGCGATGCGGCGAACCGACGGACGAACGACTTGCGGACCGAGTCGGTGAGACCGCTGATGGCGGCCTTGGGCAGCTTCTGCGTGACGAGCTCGCCCCAGAAGGCGGATCGCGCCGGCGCCGTCCCGAGGGCCTCGCCGGCGAACTGACGGACCAGGCTCGCCCCGGGAGCCCCCATCATCATCGCCATGACGAGGGCACGGGCTCGGTCGGGATCGGTGATGGCGATGCCGTGCACCTCGGTGACCGACTGGGCGAAGAGGGCGCTGGCTTCGAGGAACCCCGCGGTCTCGACACCCGACAACGCCAACGAGACGCCCCAGCCGACACCCGGGATGACGGCGCTCGCGCCCACCGCGGCGCCACCGGTCGTGACGGCGGTCAGGTACTCGCGCTCGAGGATCCGGATGAGCTTCTCGGGGGTCGCCTTCTTGTGACGACGACGCAGTGTCCGGACGTGCCGTACGACGACGGGTCGCTGGATGGCCAGGAGACGATCGAGGCGCTGGAGCCACGGCGACTCGGCGAACACCTCGCCGGATTCGTCACGACCCGACTCGACCTCCGTCCCCTGGGCGGGGACGACGGGGACGACGGGGGTCACGGGGGACGAGGGATCGTGCTTCGGGCGCATCGCTCGACCTTACGCCGCGGGCCGGGGAGGATGATCCGAGTTGTAGCGGGACAGTGCTTCGGCGAGTGGGCCGTCGAAGACCAGTGCGCCCTTGTCGAGATACAGCCCGCGGGTGCAGAACCGCGTGAGGTCGCGCTCGTTGTGCGAGACGAGGAAGAGCGTCCGCCCGGCGGCCAGCATCTCCTCGATGCGGCGGTAGCACTTCTCGCGGAAGGCCTTGTCTCCGACGGCGAGCACCTCGTCGACGAGGATGACGGGCTCCTCGAGTCGGGAGATGACCGCGAAGGCGATGCGTACCTTCATGCCGCTCGACAGGTGCTTGTAGGGCGTGTCGACGAAGGCGGCGATCTCGGCGAAGTCGATGATCTCGTCGAACCGCGCGTCGATCTCCGCACGTGTCATGCCGTGCAGCCCGGCCGTCAGGTAGACGTTGTCGCGCACCGTCAGGTCGGCGACGAAGCCTCCGGTGATCTCGATCAGGGGTGCGACCCCGCCCTCGACCGCGACCGTCCCCGTGTCGGGCAGGATGACTTCGGCGACCAGCTTCAGGAGGGTCGACTTGCCTTGGCCGTTCCGGCCCACGACACCGATGGCCTCGCCGGCGTGCACGTCGAAGGAGACGTCTCTCAGAGCCCAGAACTCGCCGGGACGGGAGCGGCGGCTGCTGTCGGCGAACAGGTCCTTGAAGGAGCGACGACCGCGGCGGTTGCGCCGGAATCGTATTCCGACTCCCTCGACGCGGATGACGGGATCGCCGGGCTGTCGAGTCGCGCTGGGGGCGGGCATGTCAGATCTCCTTCAGGACTGCGCGCTCGCTCGCCCGGAAGACGACCAGGCCGATGCCGAGGATGAGGATGCTCATGCCGGCCCCGACGAGCACCTCGAGCAGGTCCAGCTGGTCGGGGAAGAACGCCGCGCGGTACAAGCCGAATATGCCGCTCAGCGGGTTGAAGGCCGCGAGGAGGTGGAGGCTCTCGGGGAGGTTCTGAGTCCCGTAGATGATCGGCGAGGCGTAGAAGAGGAACCGGAGTGCGAGTTTCGTGGCCCTCTCGAGATCGCGGAAGAAGACCACGAGCGGGGCGACGATGAGGCCGACACCGGTGACCAGGATCGCCTGCATCACGATGGCCAGGGGGAAGTAGACCACCTGCCAGTGCAGCTCGGCCTTGGCCACGATGGCGAACAGCGCGAGGACCGGCAGGCTCAGGAGGAACTCGATGCCCTTGGAGGCGACGAGCCTGTTCACCCAGATGGTGCGAGGGATCTTGGTCGATCGGACGAGCTTGGACTCGCGGATGAACGCCCTCGTGCTGTCGGAGACCGCTCCGTTGAACCACATCCAGGCCAGGAGTCCGCTGAGCAGGAAGACGATGTAGGGGTCTTCTCCGACGTCGCGCTCGAAGACGACCGTGAAGACGAAGAAGTAGATGCCGGCCATGACCAGCGGATCGAGGATCGACCAGATGTAACCGAGAGCCGAGGTGGAGTAGCGGACACGGAGGTCGCGGGTGGTCAAGAGCCACAACGTCTGCCGGTACCGCGTGAAGGCGCTGCGCGGCGGACGTTCGATCATGGCTTGGCTCACGGGTGTCCTTCGTCGATCAGGACACCGACCTCAGACCTGCGTCGATCAGACGAAGAGGTTCGCGCGCTCCAGGTCTTCGGCGAAGTCGACCTCGACGGCGTAGAGGTCGGAGATGTCCACGGGCTCAAAGAGTAGCCCGTCCTGCTCGATCGCCAGTTCGATGCCACGCTCGAAGTAGTCCTGGTTGTCGACCTTGTTCAGCTGACGCATCAGGACGGCCTTGTCGCCGCGGGAGACGTAGTTGATCCCGACTGCCTCGCCGAGACCGCCGACGACCTGCTTGGAGAGCTGGGCGATGAAGCCCTCGGCGTCGGTCGTGTACTTGACCTCCTCGTCGGAGACCTTCGAGGTGTTGACGGTGACGAACGACTGATCGGCGCGGACCTGGCGTGCGGCGCGGCGGAGCGCCTCGGGGTCGAAGACGACGTCGCCGTTCATCCAGAGGACACCGCCGGAGGCGCTGGCCCGGAGGGCGCGCAGCAGGCTCTTGGACGTGTTGGTCTGGTCGTACTGCTCGTTGTAGACGAACGCGGCCGAGGGGAACGCCTCGACGATGTGCTCGAACTTGTAGCCGACGACGACGGTGATCCGTGCTTCGGGGCCGAAGGCCTCGTGGATGTTGTCGAACTGCTGACGCATGATGGTGCGGCCGTCGTTGAGTTCGGTGAGCGCCTTGGGCAGCGAACGGCCGAGGCGGCTTCCGAGGCCGGCGGCCAGGATGACGACCTGCTGGGGTGCTGTCGAGTCGGTTCTGCTCACGTCTTGTCTCCTCACAGGGGCGAGGTCGGGCGAGCCGACTCTCTGGGTGACCCGGCGGAGGATCCCGGCCGTCTCTGGCTCGGGTCCGTCTCGTGTTGGAGCGGTGTTCACCGCGGGGTCTCGATCTGGACACGTCGTTGTGCCTGGGGAGTCTATCGCGGGGGGCGCTTCTGGCGGTAGTGTCCGCACCCTCTTCGTTTCCCATTCGTGATGCGCCCCGGTAGGCCGTGCCGGTCCACGCGCGTTGGTACGGTTGACCGATGGCTGTGACGACGGACGACGAACAGGGCGACGAGCGCGCCGACGACTCGCCCCGTTCGGGCGACTCGGACGACGGCCGGACGGACACCACGACGGGGACTGCGATTCAGGGGGACGACATGGACGGCGACGGCATCGAGACCGGCCGCGGGGGCGACGAAGCGGTGGCGCCGACGCCGACCGTCCGATCAGGTGGTCGTGCTCCGCGTCGCCCCGCCACGCCGCGCTCTGCGGCCGATCGCTCCGCCGCCGCGAAGAAGGCGGCCGCGACCCGGGCCGCGAACGCCCGCGCACGGGCCGCCGAGGCGGCCGCCCGCGCGGCCGCCGAGGAGCTCGCCGCACGCGAGGCTGCAGCCGTTCAGGCGCAGGAGGACGCGACCACCGTCGCGGACGACGACGTCGCCGGCGATGAGGCTGAGCTCGTCGCCGAGACGGACGAGACCCTGCAGGCCGACCAGGCCACCGACACCGACCAGGACACCGTCACCGACGAGGCCACGGACACCGTGGAGGCCACGGACACCGTGGAGGCCACGGACACCGTGGAGGCCGTCGAGTCCGACGAGACCGTGGAGGCCTCCGAGGACGACGAGACGACCGCGGTGCGGGCTGACGCCGACGCAGTCGTCGGCACTCGAGACGAGGCGACCGGGCCCGAGCCCGTCGTCGGCACCCGCGACGAGGCGACCGGTTCCGAGTCCGACGTCGAGAAGGTCGTCGCCGTCGACGGGACCGATGCGCAGGAGGCTCCCGTCGTCGACGAGGCGACCCGCGCCTCCTCGGAGGCCGTCGAGGCGCCGGTCGTCCTGTCCATCTCGGGTCTCGTGAAGCGCTACGGCGCCACGACCGCCGTCGACGGCATCGATCTCGAGGTGAGAGCGGGTTCGTTCTACGGCATCGTCGGCCCGAACGGGGCCGGCAAGACCACGACCCTGTCGATCGTCACCGGTCTGCTGCGCCCCGACGAGGGCAGCGTCAGCGTGCTCGGCAGCGACGTCTGGTCCGATCCGGCCGCAGCGAAGCGCGCCCTCGGCGTGCTGCCCGACAGGCTCCGACTCTTCGACCGTCTGACGGGGGCTCAGCTCCTCTACTACTCGGCGACTCTGCGGGGGCTCGACGGATCGACGGCGCGCAAGCGCACATCGGACCTCGCAACGGCCTTCGGCCTGCAGGACGCACTCGGGCGGCTCGTCAGCGACTACTCGGTCGGCATGACGAAGAAGCTCGCCATCGCGGCCGCCATCATCCATTCGCCGCGGGTGCTCGTCCTGGACGAGCCCTTCGAGTCGGTCGACCCGGTGTCGGCGCAGACCGTGACCGACGTGCTGCAGCGCTACGTGGCGGGCGGGGGCACCGTCGTCCTGTCGAGCCACAGCATGGATCTCGTCGAGCGCATCTGCGACAGCGTCGCCGTCATCGTCGACGGTCACGTGCTGGCCAGCGGGACGGTCGACGAGGTCCGTGCCGGGCGCTCACTCGAGCAGACGTTCGTCGAACTGGCCGGCGGTCGGGCCGTCACGGAGGGCATGGAATGGTTGCAGAGCTTCTCCGACTGAGGCTCCAGACGATCGCCAACACGGTGCGCTTCGGTCCGCGTGCGCTGCTCGCCGCCGTCGTCTCGGTCCTCGTCGTCCTCCTCTCGTCCTCCGCGCTCTCGGCTCTGGCCGGCGGGCTCCGCGGTTCGTCGCTCGACGACGTCCAGGCCCTCGTCGTCGGTGGGGGCTCGCTGCTCCTGCTCGGCTACTTCGTCGTGCCGTTCGCACGGGTGCGCCCGCCCTGGGCCGATCCGCGCCGGCTCGCCCTCGTCGGCACGCCTGAGCCGGCCGCCGCCGCAGGGCTGGCACTCGGTGCCCTCATCGGGCTCCCCGCCTTCGCGCTCGTCGTGCTGTCGCCCGGGTACGTCCGTGCCTGGGAGGGCACCGGGGCGTCGGCGTCCGTCGCCGTGGTGGCCGCCGTCGCCGCGGGTGCGACGGCCTTCCTGCTATCGCTGGTCTCGTCCACTCTCAACACCGTCGTGCTCACCTCGCGCCGGTCGCGGCAGTTCCTCCTGGGCGGGGGAGTCCTCGTGGCTCTGCTCGTCGTGCCGTTGATCGTCGATCTGGTCCGCGCCTCCTGGACGGGCTCCGCGCCCACCGGCGTGCTGGCCGGGATCCTCGCCTGGACGCCGTTCGGAGCGGCCCTCGCGCTGCCCGGGCACGCCGCCGAGGGCGACACGGCACGGGTCGTGCTCGATGCGCTCATCGCGGCGGCCTCGCTGGTGGGGCTCTGGTGGGCCTGGCGCGCGCTCGTCGCCCGAGCGTTCGTCGATCGGCCCGAACCCGAGCTCGACGACGACACGAGCGGTCTCGGATGGTTCGAGTTCGTGCCGGCCACGCCGATCGGCGCGGTGGCCGCCCGGAGCCTGACGTACTGGATGCGCGACGCGCGTTACCGGATGTCCCTCGTCGTCATCCCGATCATCCCTCTGCTCGTGATCCCGCTGGGCATCGCGGGCGTGAGCTGGAACTGGCTGGCGCTCGTCCCGGTGCCGCTGATGTGCCTGATCGTCGGGTTCCTGCCGCACAACGACGTCGCCTACGACAGCACGGCGCTGTGGCTGCACGTGGCCGCCGACACGAAGGGGTCGTCCGACCGGATCGGTCGACTCGCGCCGCCCCTCCTCATCGGCATCCCTCTCGTCGTCATCGGCTCCGCCGTCGCGGTCTGGGCCTTCGGCGACTGGCGCGCCCTCTGGTCGGAGATCGGGATCGGGTCCGCCCTGCTGCTCAGCGGACTCGGCCTCTCCAGCGTCATGTCGGCGGCCATGCCCTACGCGACCGTGCGTCCGCACGACGATCCGTTCCAGCAGCCCCAGTCGAGCGGCTCGTCGTCGGTGCTCTCCCAGACGCTGATGATCGGCGGGGCGCTCGTCTCGGCCGTCCCCGCGCTCTGCTTCGCGGCCCTCGACCTCTTCGGCGGCGACACGTCGGCGGGTCCGTGGTCGATGGTGTCCGGTATCGCGGTGGGTCTGGTCGTGCTGATCGTCGGGGTCGTCGTCGGCTCCCGCGTGTTCACGAGGCGCGCGCCCGAGCTGCTGGCCTCCGCTCTCCGCAGCTGACGGCGCGATCCGAGGGGCAGCCCCTCGACGCGGGTGCGGCCCGGCGTCGTACCATGGTCGGCATGAGCAACACGGAAACCGGCGGTGGCCTCGACGTCCTCGATCGCGAACTCGAGAAGCTCCTCAACGAGGAGAACATCGACCCGGGCGATCACGAGCGCTTCTCGCACTACGTCAAGAAGGACAAGATCATGGAGTCCGCCTTGAGCGGCAAGCCCGTCAAGGCGCTCTGCGGCAAGAAGTGGACCCCGGGTCGCGACCCGGAGAAGTTCCCGGTCTGCCCGACGTGCCGCGACATCTACGAGAAGATGACGAAAGAGTAGAACCGCGCACCACCTGATCGTGGCGCCCGGGCACCCCTCGCCCGATCAGGCGTAGACGGTCGGGATGACGGGTTCGCCGCGACCGAGGCGGAATGCGCCGGCAGGCAGCTCGGCGACCGCGGTGCGCCTGTGCTCGCGTGCTCGCTGGACACCGGCGTGCCCCATGAAGCGCTCGTCGACGACGCCGCCCGTGACCAGCGGGACGAGCAGGGCGCGTTCACCGTCGGCGGTCTCGTGGTCGCCCACGCGGACGAGCTCGGTGGTGGCGACGCCGCCGGACAGCACCCGCACGGGAGCCTTTCGGCCGCCGACGCTCGCCTTGTCCGCCGACTTCTTCGCGACGGAGAGCCACGCGCCGTCGCCGCCCCGGCGGGCGACGAGCTTGTAGACCATCCCCGCGGCCGGATGCCCGGACCCGGAGACCACCGACGTGCCGACTCCGTAGCTGTCGACGGGCGCGGCTCGCAGGGCGGCGATCGTGTACTCGTCGAGGTCGTTGGTGACCGTGATGCGGGTGCCGGTGGCCCCGAGGCCGTCGAGCTGACGACGCACCTGCGCCACGAGCGAGGGCAGGTCGCCGCTGTCGATGCGCACGGCGCCGAGGCCCGTGCCCGCGACCTCGACGGCCGTGCGGACCGCCTTCTCGATGTCGTAGGTGTCGACGAGCAGAGTCGTGCCCGAGCCGAGGGTGGCGACCTGCGCTCGGAAGGCCTCCTCCTCGCTGTCGTGCAGCAGGGTGAAGGCGTGCGCGGCCGTCCCCATGGTGGGGACGCCCCAGGTGCGACCGGCCTCGAGGTTGCTCGTGGCGTCGAAGCCCGCGATGTAGGCGGCTCGGGCGGCGGCCACGGCGCTCCGCTCGCCGGTGCGTCGCGAGCCCATCTCGGCGAGGGGGCGACCGTCGGCTGCGGCCACCATCCGCGCTGCGGCGCCGGCCACCGCCGAGTCGTAGTTGAAGACGCTGAGCGCGAGCGTCTCGAGCAGGACCCCCTCGGCGAAGGTCGATTCGACCACCAGGATCGGCGAGCCGGGCAGATAGACCTCGCCCTCGGCGTAGCCGTGCACGTCGCCCGAGAACCGGTAGTCGGCGAGCCAGTCGATCGTGGCGCCGTCGACGATGCGCTCGTCGCGGAGCCAGGACAGCTCGGCGTCGCCGAATCGGAAGCGGGTCAGCTCGTCGAGGAACCTGCCCGTCCCGGCCACGACGCCGTAGCGGCGCCCCTCGGGGAGGCGACGGGCGAACACCTCGAAGACGCTGTCGCGGTGGGCGGTGCCGGCGCGGAGCGCGGCCTCGACCATCGTCAGCTCGTACCGGTCGGTCAGCAGTGCACTGGTCACGGACTCAGCCTAGGCCGCGCGAGCCGGGCGGACCGCACGAGCCGGGTAGGCTGGGCGACCGTGACGGACGCACCCATCGGAGTCTTCGACAGCGGGGTCGGGGGGCTGACGGTGTCCCGGGCCATCATCGACCAGCTGCCCCGCGAGTCCATCCTCTACGTCGGCGACACCGTCCACTCGCCCTACGGGCCGAAGCCGATCGCGACGGTGCGCGAGTACGCCCTCGCCGTCATGGACGACCTCGTCGAGCAGGGCGTCAAGCTGCTGGTCATCGCGTGCAACACCGCGTCGGCAGCCGTCCTCCGAGACGCTCGCGAGCGCTACACGATCGGCCGGGGCATCCCGGTCGTCGAGGTCATCCAGCCCGCCGTCCGGTCGGCGGTCAAGCAGACCAGGGCGAGACGCATCGGCGTGATCGGCACCGAGGGGACCATCAACTCGCGCGCTTACGAGGACGCCTTCGCGGCGGCGGCCGACCTCGAGCTCTTCACCCGGGCGTGCCCCCGGTTCGTCGAGTTCGTCGAGGCGGGCGACACGTCGAGCGCCGAGCTGCGGGCCGTCGCCGAGCAGTACCTCGCCCCGCTCCGCGACGCCCGGGTCGACACCCTCGTGCTCGGCTGCACCCACTACCCCCTGATGTCCGCGGCCATCCAGTACGTGATGGGGCCTGACGTCCATCTGGTCTCGAGCGCCGACGAGACGGCCGCCGACGTCTACCGCACCCTCGTCGACCACGACCTCGAGGCCCCGGCGGGCAGCGTGCCCCGCTACGAGTTCGAGGCGACCGGCGACGACCAGGGGTCGTTCCTCCGTCTCGCCAAGCGCTTCCTGGGGCCCGAGATATCCCGGGTCGGCCATCTCGAGACCGGCGCGATCGACCTCCCCCCACGACCTTCCCGCACGACCGAGCAGGGGCCGAGCACCGGCCCGAGGAGAACAGCATGAGCGACGACACGACCACCAGCACCAGCACCAGCACCAGCACGACCGTCCGCGCCGACGGTCGACGGGTCGACGACCTCCGCGCCGTCACCATCGAGAAGGGCTGGAGCTCGCAGGCCGAGGGCAGTGCGCTGGTCTCGTTCGGCGACACCAAGGTGCTCTGCACCGCGTCGTTCACGAACGGCGTCCCCCGGTGGCTCACGGGCAAGGGCAAGGGCTGGGTGACCGCCGAGTACTCGATGCTGCCGCGGGCCACCAACTCGCGCAACGACCGCGAGAGCGTCAAGGGCAAGATCGGCGGTCGCACCCACGAGATCTCCCGTCTGATCGGTCGCAGCCTGCGTGCGGTCGTCGACACGAAGGCTCTCGGCGAGAACACGATCGTGCTCGACTGCGACGTGCTGCAGGCCGACGGCGGCACCCGCACCGCGGCGATCACGGGCGCCTACGTGGCTCTCGCGCAGGCCATCGAATGGGGTCGCGAGAAGAAGTTCATCGCGCAGAAGGCCTCGCCCCTGACCGACAGCGTCTCGGCCGTGTCCGTCGGCATCATCGACGGCGAGCCGATGCTCGATCTCGCCTACGTCGAGGACGTCCGCGCCGAGACCGACATGAACGTCGTGGTCACGGGCAGCGGTCTCTTCGTCGAGGTGCAGGGCACGGCCGAGGGCGCGCCCTTCGACCGTCGCGAGCTGGGCGAGCTGCTCGACCTCGCCGTCGCGGGCGCCGCCGATCTCACGCGCATCCAGCTCGAGGTGCTCGGCAAGTGACGAAGGTCGTCATCGCCACGCACAACCAGGGCAAGGTGGCCGAGCTCCGACTGCTTCTGGCCGAGACGGCGCCGGGCGTCGAACTGGTCGCCTACGACGGACCGGAGCCCGTCGAAGACGGCGACAGCTTCGTGGCCAACGCGCTGATCAAGGCGCGGGCGGCCGCCGAGCACACCGGGCTCCCCGCGCTCGCCGACGACAGCGGCATCTCGGCCGCCGCCCTCGACGGCGCACCGGGAATCCACTCGGCGCGCTACGCCGGCACCCGAGACGCCGACGACAACATCGACAAGCTTCTCCGCGAGGTCTCGGCCCACGACGACCGCTCCGTCTGGTTCTCGTGCGCGGCCGCGCTCGTCGTACCCGGCGAGGAGGCGTCCGAGCACGTCGAGTCGGGGGAGTGGCGGGGGACCCTGCTGGAGGCGCGGGTCGGCTCGAACGGACACGGCTACGATCCGGTCTTCCGCCCCGACGGCGAGACCCGGAGCGCGGCCGAGCTGACGACCGACGAGAAGAACGCGGTCAGTCACCGCGCGAGGGCGTTCCGGGCGATCGCGCCCTACGTGGCGGCGCTGGCGGACTGAGTCGACCCGCGCCTCCTCGGCGTCAGCCCTGGTGAGGCGTGCCCGAGACCTCGGACGCGCCGGACAGGTCGACGTCGTCGGATCCGCCGGTCGGCCCGGTCTTCTTGGCCTGGTGCACGCCGTGGAGGTAGTGGATCGCGATCGGGACGACGGTGGCCAGCACCGCGCCGAGCAGGATCAGATCGATGTACGAGCTGACGAAGTCCGCGATCGGGGGGATGTGCCCGATGCCGAAGCCCAGCAGGGTGATGCCCATTCCCCAGACGACCGCCCCGATCGCGTTGAAGAGCGAGTAGCGGCGATAGCTCATGTGGCCGACGCCCGCCATGATCGGCGCGAAGGTGCGGACGACCGGCACGAACCGCGCGATGATGACGGCCATCGGGCCGAACCGCTCGAAGAAGGCGTTCGTGCGGTTCACGTTCGCGACGCTGAAGAGACCGCTCTCCTTCCGCTCGAAGATGCGGGGCCCGACCTTGTGTCCGATCAGATAGCCGAGCTCGCCCCCTGCGAAGGCGGCGATGCTGATGAAGACGGCGATCAGCCAGATCGGCATGCCGAGGGCGCCCGGGTTCGTGGCCGCCAGGATGCCCGTGATGATCAGCAGGGTGTCGCCCGGGAACAGGAACCCGATGAGCAGTCCGGTCTCGGCGAAGACCAGGACGCAGACGCCGAGCACGGCCCACGGGCCGAACGCCGAGAGGAGGTACTCGGGGTCGAGCCAGGGGATGGAGACGAGGGGCAGCATCGGGTTGTTCTCCGGTCGGGTCGAGTGCGGGAGAAGGGACTTGAACCCTCACGCTCGAAAGCACAGGAACCTAAATCCTGCGTGTCTGCCAATTCCACCACTCCCGCGGCAGGGTCAGTGTAGCGAGCCGCTCGACGGGAACGCGATCGCCTGCCGGCACCGGACGGGCAGGAGGCGCTACCGCTGCGACCGGGGCACGTGCGGCGAGTACCGGGGCACGTAGCGCACCAGGATCGCCGCGCCGATCAGCCCGAGCACGCCCATCACGCCGCTGGCCACCGAGATCGAGACGAGGGCCGTCACGGCCGAGATCAGCAGGGGCGCACCGGCGCTGCCCGCGTCGCCCGTGAAGCGCCAGGCGCCGAGGAACGGCGCGGGGTCGCGCTCGTCGGCGAGATCGGCACCCAGGGTCATGAGGATGCCGCTGCCCACCCCGTTGGCGAGCGACATGAAGACCGCGACGGCGACGAACCACCCCACCCGGGCGTCGAGGTCGTGGGTCAGCGAGAGGGCCAGGTAGGAGACCCCCAGGCCCACCATGCAGGGCACGGCGCTCCAGAGGCGGCCGAAACGGTCCATGATCTGACCGCTCGTGTAGAAGAGCGCGAAGTCCACCGCGCCCGCGACGCCGATGATGATCGCCGTCTCGGACGCCCCGAGTCCGATGCTGACGGCCCACAGGGGGAGCATCACCTGCCTGCCGGAGCGCATGGCCCCGATCAGCGCCGCACCGCTGCCGAGCTTGACCAGCACCCCGCGGTGTCGCCAGAGCGTCGCGAAGAGCCCCTGGCGCTCCAGGGCGACGAGATCGGGCTCGTCGGAGGCCCGACGCGCGGCGGGGCGCTCGCCGAACGAGGCCGCCGGATCGCGCAGGACGAGCAGCGACACGGCCGCGCCGAGGCAGCCGACGATGTGCACCACGAACGCGGACTGCACGCTGCCGGTGAGCTCGATCACCCCCGCCGAGAGGAACGGCCCCACGAAGTAGCCCAGCCGGAAGACGCCGCCGAGGCTCGACAGGGCGCGGGCGCGGATGGCTACGGGCACGAAGCTCGTCATGAACGCGTGCCGAGCCAGGGCGAACACCGCGGTCGCCAGACCGATCACCAGCACGCCGATCGCCAGGACGACCTCGTTCGGGGCGAGGAGGCAGGTCACCAGCCCGCCGATGCTGACCAGGGAGGCGCCGATCATGCTGCTGCGCTCGCCGACCCGCGAGACCAGCCAGCCGCTCGGGATGTCGCCGATCAGCTCGCCCACGAGGATGAGCGCCGCGACGAACGCGGCGAACGGCAGGGAGGCGCCGAGTCCGCTCGCGACGACGGGGATGATCGGGATGATGGCGCCCTCGCCGATCGCGAACAGGGCCGCGGGGAGGAAGGCGGCCAGAGCCACCGACCGCATGCTGAAGTCGGGCGCGGAGTCGGTCATGTCGTCGGCCAGACTAGCTCCGCCCCGGCGCGGGCCCGTCCGCTGCGTACACTTGTCGGATGAAGGTTCTTGCAGCGATGAGTGGCGGCGTCGACTCGGCGGTCGCCGCAGCGAGGGCCGTCGAGGCCGGTCACGACGTCGTGGGGGTCCACCTGGCGCTCAGCCGGATGCCGGGCACCCTGCGGACGGGCAGCCGCGGCTGCTGCACCATCGAAGACAGCATGGACGCGCAGCGGGCGGCCAACAAGATCGGTATCCCCTACTACGTCTGGGACTTCAGCGAGCGGTTCAAGCTCGACGTCGTCGACGACTTCGTCGCCGAGTACACGGCGGGCCGCACCCCGAACCCCTGCATGCGCTGCAACGAGCGCATCAAGTTCGCCGCCCTGCTCGAGAAGGCGCTCGCCCTCGGCTTCGACGCGGTCTGCACGGGGCACTACGCGACCATCCTCACCGACGACCAGGGCAATCGCGAGCTGCACCGCGCCTCCGCGTGGGCCAAAGACCAGTCGTACGTGCTCGGGGTGCTGACGACCGAGCAGCTGGCGCACTCGATGTTCCCGCTCGGGGCGACGCCGTCGAAGGCCGAGGTGCGCGCCGAGGCCGCCGAGCGCGGCTTCAGCGTCGCCACGAAGCCCGACAGCCACGACATCTGCTTCATCCCCGACGGCGACACCCGCGGCTGGCTGGCCGACCGGGTCGGGGCCGAGACGGGCGAGATCCTCGACCGCAGCGGTTCCGTCATCGGCAGCCACGAGGGCGCGCACGCCTTCACCGTCGGTCAGCGCAAGGGGCTCAACATCGGGTTCCCGGCGGACGACGGCAAGCCCCGGTTCGTGCTCGAGGTGCGTCCGGTCGACAACACCGTCGTGGTCGGGCCGAAGGAGGCCCTCGACATCGCGGAGATCGCAGGCGGCTCGTTCACCTGGGCCGGTCTGCCGCCGGTCGACCCGACCACCGCGTTCGACTGCGATGTGCAGATCCGCGCGCACGCCGACCCCGTGCCCGCAGTCGCGCGGGTGTCGGTGGTCGAGGGTAAGACTGAACTCGTGATCACACCTCGCGAACCCCTCAACGGAGTCGCCCCCGGGCAGACCGCCGTCGTCTACGTCGGCACCCGGGTGCTCGGCCAGTGCACCATCGACCGCACGGTCAGCGCCGTGCCGGTCCCGGCCGTCGTCGCCTGAGCAGCCGGCCATGAGCGACAGTGACGCCGTTCCCGCCGACCTCGCCGAGGCACGTGACGAGGCCGAGGGCCTCACCGCACGGATCCTCGATCTCCGCGACCAGTACTACGAGTCGAACGCTTCGACGGTGTCGGACTCCGAGTACGACGCCCTGGTGCGGAGGCTCGACGCGATCGAGCGGGCGCACCCCGAGCTCCAGAAAGACGACAGCCCCACGCAGACCGTCGGCGGCCGGGCCGAGACCACGCAGTTCGCCCCGGTCGAGCACGCCGAGCGCATGCTCAGCCTCGACAACGTCTTCAGCGACGACGAGCTGGCCGAGTGGGCCGCGAAGGTGCAGCGCGACTCGGGGTCCGAGCGCGTCCGGTTCCTGACCGAGCTGAAGATCGACGGTCTCGCCATCAACCTCCGCTACGAGAACGGCGTGCTCGTCACCGCCGCCACCCGCGGCGACGGCGTCGTCGGCGAGGACGTCACGGGCAACGTGCTCGTGATGGGCTCGATCCCCGAGCGCCTGTCGGGCACGGGTCACCCGCCCCTGGTCGAGGTGCGCGGCGAGATCTTCTTCCCCGTCAGCCAGTTCGACGAGTTGAACGCGCAGCAGCGCGAGGCAGGCGAGCGGGTCTTCGCCAATCCCCGCAACGCGGCCGCCGGGTCGCTCCGTCAGAAGGAGGAGGGCAAGAGCCCCGAGAAGCGCGAGCTGATGCACGCCCGCCTCCGTCGCCTGCGGATGCTGGTGCACGGCATCGGCGCGTGGCCGGTCGGCGACCTCGAACGCGCCACCGAGGTGCGTTCGCAGTCGGAGGTCTACGAGCTGCTGGGTGGCTGGGGTCTGCCCATCTCGACGCACCATCGGGTGTTCGACACGGTCGCCGACGTGCAGGCGTTCATCCACGACTACGGAGTGAGGCGCGCGTCGGTCGAGCACCAGATCGACGGCATCGTGATCAAGGTCGACGACCTGGCGCTGCACGAAGAGCTGGGCTCGACGAGTCGTGCGCCACGGTGGGCCACCGCGTTCAAGTACCCGCCCGAAGAGGTCAACACGACTCTGCTCGACATCGTCGTCAGCGTGGGGCGCACCGGTCGGGCGACGCCGTTCGCCGTCATGGAGAAGGTCGAGGTGGCCGGCAGCGAGGTGCGGCAGGCGACACTGCACAACCAGCAGGTCGTCAAGGCCAAGGGCGTGCTGATCGGCGACACCGTCGTGCTGCGCAAGGCCGGCGACGTCATCCCCGAGGTGCTGGGGCCGGTCATCGAGCTTCGGGACGGCACGGAGCGCGAGTTCGTCATGCCGACCGACTGCCCCGAGTGCGGCACACCGCTCCGACCCGCCAAAGAGGGCGACATCGACCTCCGCTGCCCCAATGCCCAGAGCTGCCCCGCGCAGGTGCGCGGTCGGGTCGAGCACATCGCGTCGCGGGGGTCGCTCGACGTCGAGGGGCTCGGCGAGGTCGCCGCCGCGGCGCTGACCCAGCCCGTGGAGCCCGCCGAGCCGCCGCTCCGCACCGAGGCGGGGCTGTTCGACCTCACGATGGCCGACATCTTCCCGGTGAGGGTCGTCGTCCGCGATTCCGAGACCGGCATGCAGAAGCTCGAGGCCGACGGGGCTCCCAAGCTGGTGACGCCGTTCCGGCGTCGGCGGACGAAGCGGGACGGCCCGTTCGACCCCGACGCCGACGGGTTCTCGGGCGACGAGACGTCCGTCCCGTCCAAGAGCGCCCTCGAGATGCTCGGCAACCTCGACAAGGCGAAGACGAGCCCGCTCTGGCGCATCCTCGTGGGTCTCAGCATCCGCCACGTCGGTCCGGTGGCCGCACGAGCTCTCGCGAACCACTTCGGCTCGCTCGACGCCATCCGATCCGCCGACCGCGACGAGCTGGCGGCCGTCGACGGCGTCGGCGGCATCATCGCCGACGCCCTGATCGACTGGTTCTCCGTCGACTGGCACGTCGAGATCATCGACCGGTGGGACGCCGCTGGTGTGCAGTTCGCCACGCCCGGGCATCCGGGGCCGGGGGCTGCCGAGACGGCCGGCGGGGTGCTCTCCGGGCTGACGGTCGTCGCCACCGGGAGTCTCGAGGGGTTCAGTCGAGAGGGAGCCCAGGAGGCCATCCTCGCCGCCGGCGGCAAGGCGGGCAACAGCGTCAGCAAGAAGACCGACTTCGTCGCCGCCGGGCCGGGGGCCGGTTCGAAGCTGACGAAGGCGGAGGCTCTCGGCGTCCGCATCATCGACGCAGCGCAGTTCCATGTCCTCCTTAAGGAGGGCCCGACGGGGCTGGCCGAGCCCGAAACGGGGGACGATACCGACATCGAGGCGTAGCGCATCTGGTGGGGCGTCATCGGCTCCCCCTACGATATGAGCGCACATCGTCTTCGGGCTGTAGGGGGTTCGGGGTACAGGTGTGCCTCGAGGGGGAAGACCCGACGTGCTGTTCCTCGCTACAGCAATCCTTTCCGCATCGATCCACCTCCTCGGAGCGATCGATGCACCGGCGACATCGGTCGTGCCGTCCGAGGCCGTGTCGACGGCTCACGCCGAGGTCGAGACCGCTCTCGTCTCCGCGAGTGCGACCGTGCCAGCACGGGTTCCGGCCTGGGCGGGACCCGAGGCGGGGGAGTCCGCCGACGCGGTCGCCCTGGCGTGCGGTGGAGAGACGACCGAGGGCGTCGACGGGGCGGGTTGCCTCGGTGAGCTGACCCGCGCCTCCTCGGAGTCCGTGCGGTCGTTCGCTGCGCACCTGGACTCGGCGGGAGACGACGTCAGCGCACTGTCGGCCGCGGTGACCGCCGACGTCGAAGCCGACGTCGTCGGCGACTGGTGGGCAGCCCTCGACCCGTCGCGACGGAACGAGCTCATCGCGCTGGCACCCGGTCTCGTGGGCAACCTCGAGGGGGTGCCCTACGGCGTGCGCGACGGAGCGAACCGGGTCTTCCTGAGCGAGGCCGTGGCGGCCGTGGACGACCGTCTCGCGAGCGGCGAGGCCGGCCCTGACGACGTCGCCCGCGCCGCGATGCTCGCCGCCGTCGGCGAGGCCCTCGCCGATCGCACCAGCGGAGCGGCCGACCGGCAGCTCGTCCTGCTCGACACGGTCATGCCGGGTCGGGTCGCCGTGTCGATCGGGGATCTCGACGCGGCCGACGACGTCAGCATCCTGGTGCCGGGGATGCTCTACGGGGTGACCGGTCAGGTCGTCGACTGGTCGATCACGGCCGGTGGGCTCTACGACGAGCAGTCGAGCTGGGCGGGCCTGCCATCCGGACGGGCGGCCGCCGACGCCCCCTCGACCGCCGTCGTCGCGTGGATGGGCTACCGCACGCCCGATCTGACCAACGTGTACTCGCTCGACCTCGCCCGGGTCGGCGCCGGGCACCTGGTGGACTCGCTCGCCGGGCTCGACGCCGCACGCTCGGCGCACCCCGCGAGGGTCACCGTGGTCGCGCACTCGTACGGTTCGACGACCGCGACCCTCGCGCTGTCGTCCGGGCGGACCGTCGTCGACTCGCTCGTGCTGCTCGGCTCGCCCGGGAGCGTCGTCGAGACGTCGACCCAGCTCGCCGTGCACGGCAGCGACGTCTACGCGGCGGCGGGCAGCTTCGACCCGGTGGCCGGCAGCGGCGTCTTCGGCGCCGACCCCGGATCGCCGGGCTTCGGCGCGGTGATGCTGCACACCGGGGGAGGCCTCGACGGCGTGACCGGAGAGGCCCTCGCCGCGGCGCTCGGGCACAACGACTACCTGCGCCCCGGCACCGAGTCGCTCCGCAGCATCGCCCTGATCGGACTCGGTCGCGGCGACCTCGTCGACTCCGACGAACGCACCCCGGGCACCGGAGGCCCGGTGCTCCCCGACATCACGCTCGTGCGCCCGCAGGATCTCTACGCCCGCGACTGAGAAGGCGCAGGAGGCGCGGGTCGACTCGCACCGCGCCTCCTCGGTCGGAGCCTCCCCGTAGAATCGACGGCGACCCCCAAGCGCAGTACCCCCACACGATCCCTGTGACGGAGCACCATGTCTGACATCACGCGCGAGCAGGTCGAGCACCTCGCCGGTCTCGCCCGAATCGCCCTCACCGCCGACGAGATCGACACGATGACCCGAGAGCTCGGGCAGATCGTCGACAACGTCGCGAAGGTGGCCGAGGTCGCCACCGACGACGTCCCCGCGACGAGCCACCCCATCCCGCTCGAGAACGTCTTCCGCCCCGATGTCGTGGGCGAGACGCTCACGGCCGAGCAGGCGCTGTCCGGCGCCCCCGACCACGACGGCTCGCGCTTCAGAGTGAGCGCCATCCTCGGAGAAGAGCAGTAGAGATGACCGACACCGCAAGCCTCATCCGCCTCAGCGCGGCCGACCTCTCCGTCAAGCTCGGCTCCGGCGAGGTCTCGTCCGTGGAGGCCACGCAGGCGCACCTCGACCGCATCGCCGCGGTCGACGGCGACGTCCACGCCTTCCTGCACGTCAGCGACGCCGCCCTGGCCACGGCCGCCGACGTCGACCGCCGTCGCGCCGCCGGCGAGCCCCTCGGGCCGCTGGCCGGTGTGCCGATCGCCGTCAAGGACGTCCTCTGCACCATCGACATGCCGTCGACCTCGGGCAGCCGCATCCTCGAGGGCTGGGTGCCGCCCTACGACGCCACGGTCGTCAAGAAGCTCCGCGCCGCGGATCTCGTGCCGCTCGGCAAGACGAACATGGACGAGTTCGCGATGGGCTCGTCGACCGAGTTCTCGGCGTACGGCCCGACGCACAACCCGTGGTCGCTCGACCGCATCCCCGGTGGCTCGGGCGGCGGCTCGGCCGCGGCGGTCGCGGCCTTCGAGGCGCCCCTCGCGCTCGGCAGCGACACCGGCGGCTCCATCCGTCAGCCGGGCGCCGTCACCGGCACCGTGGGCGTCAAGCCCACCTACGGCTCCGTCAGCCGGTACGGCGCCATCGCCCTCGCCAGCTCTCTCGATCAGGTCGGTCCGGTCAGCCGCACCGTGCTCGACTCCGCCCTGCTGCACGACGTCATCAAGGGCCACGACCCGCGCGACTCCACGTCGCTCCGTGACGAATGGCCGTCGTTCACCGACGCCGCTCGCGCCGGTCTCGCCGGCGGCGCCCTGAAGGGCGTCCGCATCGGCGTCGTCAAGGAGCTGAACGGCGAGGGGTTCCAGGGCGGGGTCAAGACGCGCTTCACCGAGGCTCTCGATCTGCTCACGGCGGCGGGTGCGGAGATCGTCGAGATCTCGGCGCCGAGCTTCGAGTACGCGATCAGCGCCTACTACCTCATCCTGCCGGCCGAGGCCTCGAGCAACCTCGCCAAGTTCGACTCCGTCCGCTTCGGCATGCGCGTCGTGCCCGAGGGCGGCGGCACCGTCGAGGACGTCATGGCCGCGACCCGCGAGGCCGGCTTCGGCCCCGAGGTGAAGCGCCGCATCATCCTCGGCACCTACGCGCTGAGCGCGGGGTACTACGACGCCTACTACGGCAGCGCCCAGAAGGTCCGGACCCTCGTGCAGCGCGACTTCGCGAAGGCGTTCGCCGAGGTCGACGTGCTCGTGTCGCCGTCCGCTCCGACCACGGCGTTCCCGCTCGGCTCGAAGATCGACGACCCGCTGGCGATGTACCTGAACGACATCACGACGATCCCGGCGAACCTCGCAGGAATCCCCGGCATCACGATCCCGATGGGGCTCGCCGCCGAAGACGGTCTGCCCGTCGGGCTGCAGTTCATGGCTCCGGCCCGCGAGGACGCCCGCCTCTACACCTACGGCGCCGCACTCGAGCAGCTGCTCGAGCAGAGCTGGGGACGCACCCTCATCTCGCAGGCACCCGATCTCAGCAGCACCGAACAGCACGCCGCCACCGAGGGAGTCATCTGATGGCCAAGGCAGACCTGATGGACTACGACGAGGCGCTGCAGAGGTTCGAGGTCGTGCTCGGCTTCGAGGTGCACGTCGAGCTCGCCACGAAGACGAAGATGTTCTCGGACGCCCCGAACTTCTTCGGCGGTGCCCCGAACACCAATGTGACCCCGGTCGACCTCGGCCTGCCGGGCTCGCTGCCCGTCGTGAACGAGCAGGCCGTCCGCTACTCGATCAGCCTCGGGCTCGCCCTGGGCTGCTCGATCGCCGAGAGCTCGCGCTTCGCCCGGAAGAACTACTTCTACCCCGACAACCCCAAGAACTACCAGGTCAGCCAGTTCGACGAGCCGATCGCCTACGAAGGCGAGGTCGAGGTCGAGCTGCCCGACGGCACCGTCTTCCGGATCCCGATCGAGCGGGCCCACATGGAGGAGGACGCCGGCAAGCTGACGCACGTCGGCGGTTCGACCGGGCGCATCCAGGGCGCCGAGTACTCGCTGGTCGACTACAACCGCGCCGGCATCCCGCTCGTCGAGATCGTGACCAAGCCGATCATCGGCGCGGGCGCGCTGGGCCCCGAGCTCGGCGCCGCGTACGTGTCGACCATCCGAGACATCGTGCGCTCGCTCGGTGTCAGCGAGGCGCGCATGGAGCGCGGCAACCTGCGCTGCGACGCGAACGTCTCGCTGCGCCCCCACGGCCAGGAGAAGCTCGGCACCCGCACCGAGACGAAGAACGTCAACTCGTTCCGTTCGGTCGAGCGCGCGGTGCGCTACGAGATCCAGCGGCAGGCCGCCATCCTCGCCTCGGGCGGCACCATCACCCAGGAGACCCGCCACTGGCACGAAGACACCGGTCGCACGTCGGCGGGTCGTCCGAAGAGCGACGCCGACGACTACCGCTACTTCCCCGAGCCCGACCTGCTGCCCGTCGTGCCTCCCCGCGAGCTGATCGAAGAGCTCCGGCTCGCCCTGCCCGAGGCCCCGGTGGCCCTCCGTCGCCGGCTGAAGGCCGAATGGGGCTTCGCCGACCTCGAGTTCCAGGACGTCGTGAACTCGGGCATGCTGACCGAACTCGTCGAGACCGTCCAGGCCGGCGCCTCCCCGCAGGCGGCCCGCAAGTGGTGGACGGGCGAGATCGCCCGTCTGGCGAACGCCCGAGGCGTCGAACCGTCGACCCTCGTGTCCCCACTGCACGTCAGCGAGCTCATCGCGCTCGTCGAGTCGGGCGATCTGACCGATCGCCTCGCGCGTCAGGTGCTCGAAGGCGTCGTGGCGGGCGAGGGCGCACCCGGCGAGGTCGTCGAGAAGCGCGGGCTCAAGGTCGTCTCCGACGACGGCGCGCTCATCGCGGCGATCGACGAGGCCCTGGCCGGTCAGCCCGACGTCCTCGCGAAGATCCGCGACGGCAAGGTGCAGGCTGCCGGCGCCGTCATCGGCGCGGTGATGAAGGCCATGAAGGGCCAGGCCGACGCGGCCCGCGTGCGCGAGCTGGTGCTCGAGCGCGCTCAGGCCTGACGACCGGCGGCACGAGCATCGCCGTCGACGGGGGAGCCGCCGTGATCGAGCAGGTGCCTGCGCTTCGGCACGAGCGCGACGGCGACCGATGAGCGTGCCCCGGTGGATCCGACCCGCCGCCCCGGTCGGGGTGGCGGTCATGGGTCTCGCCGTCGTCGTGGCCGTCGCGGCGACGTGGCTGCCCCTGCGCGTCGTCGTCATCCGCACGACGGACGGTGCCGGGGCGGCGTTCGCGAGCAGGTCGGACCTCCTCCTGGTCGCCGTCGCGGTCGCCGTCGTGATCCTGATCGCGTATCTGGTCTCGGCCGCCGCGCTCGCCTGGACGCCCGCACGGCACCTGCTCGTGCCCCGCGCCTCCTACTGGAAGCACGAGTCCCGACGCCGTGAGCTGCGCCGTCGACTCGCCAGCCACCTCGCCCGAGGCACGGCGGCGGGGCTCTGGTTCGTCGCCGCGCTGATCGTCGTGGCACTCGTCGGCCAGTCCGGTGGTGCCGTCGCCGCATGGTGGATCCCGCTCGCGGTGTCCGTCGTCTACGTCGTGGGGATGCTCGTCTGGCTCAGCTGGGTGCTCACCGGCGGATTCGCTCCGCCGCGGCGATCGGCGCAGACGGGAACGACGGCCGCGCGGTCGACTCCCGCACGCGCCGCCGGAGGCGCGGCGCAGGGGGTCTCACGCCGGTCACCCCCTCGAGACGGGCCCTCTCGCGACGCCCCGGCCCGCGTGGCTCAGCCCCGCGCGGCTCAGCCCCGCGCGGCTCAGCCCCGCGCGGTCGGGGCGAAGGCCGCGTCCCCCGTGGGTCGCACCTCGCCGCGGCCCGGCGAGCGTCGCCGGTCCGACGAGGCCGGGGCGTCGAAGAGCCCGCCTCGCCCCTACCAGCCATCACCGAGACCGCAACCCCGAACCCGACCCGAACCACCGCAGAGAGGTCCATCGCCCCGTGACTGACGACCGATACGGAGACGACGTGCTGAGCGGCGACTGGAAGCGCTCGAAGCGGCCGGTCGCGACGCCGACCGACGCCGTCCGCGATCTGGTCGTCGAGGACTCCGCGAGCGGCTTCACCGGGGCCGTCGTGCGGGTCTCGGCGGGCCTGGTCGAGCTGGAGGACTGGAAGGGCCGCGTGCGGGCGTTCCCGCTGTCGGGATCGTTCCTGATCGACGGCGCGCCCGTGGCGCTGCGGGTGCCGCGGGCGGCGCCGGCCGGCCGGGCACGCACCGCGTCGGGATCGTTCGCCGTCGACGGGGCCCGTGCCCGGGTCGCCCGCGAGAGCCGGATCTTCGTCGAAGGACGTCACGACGCCGAGCTGGTCGAGAAGGTATGGGGCTCCGACCTGCGGATCGAGGGCGTCGTCGTCGAGTACCTCGAGGGCGTCGACCACCTGGCCGAGGTGCTCGCGGAGTTCCGTCCGTCGCCCACCCGGCGGGTGGGCGTGCTGGTCGACCACCTCGTCGCCGGCTCGAAGGAGAGCCGGATCGCCGACTCCGTCATGGCGGGGCCGTCGGGGGCGGGCGTGCTCGTCGTCGGGCACCCGTTCGTCGACGTCTGGCAGGCGGTCAGGCCCGCGCGCGTCGGTCTCGCCGAGTGGCCCGCGGTGCCCCGCTCGATCGAATGGAAGCACGGCATCTGCGACGCGCTCGGCTGGCCGCACGACGACCAGGCCGACATCGCCGCCGCCTGGCAGCGGATCCTCGGGCGGGTGCGGACCTTCGCCGACCTCGAACCCGCTCTGCTCGGCCCCGTCGAGCGACTGATCGACTTCGTCACCGTCGACTGACGGCACCCGGGCCCCGACCCGGTGAATCGCCCGGGGGTACGCGGTCATCACCGCCCGATGCCCGTAGATTCGGGGCATGGCGGAATCGATCGAGGGGCGCGTGCAGAGCGCCGTCGACGCCTGGCTGCGCTGGCTGCCCCGCTGGCGCATCGGCACGGCCCGCGGGCGCACCCGCGTGTGCCGGCTCTGCTTCGGGTCGCCCGTCGCCGTCGCCGCCGGTTTCGACCGCGACGTGCCGCACGCCGTCCAGCACGCGCTGCTGAACCGGCTGCGTCACATCGTCGACGACGAGGTCGAGATCTACACGGCCCGCAACCTGCCGCTCGTCGACCGGGAGCTGCGTCGCGAGGCCGACGGCGTCGTCGACGTCGGCTACCGCCCCGACGTCGGTCTCGACCCCGAGTTCGAGGGGCTCGACGTCGATCCCGAACCGGACCCCGCTCAGCCGTTCCTGTTCACGCTGGCCGGTCTCGCAGAGGAGGACGCGCCTCCTGCCGGGTCCCGCACGGTCGACCCCGTCGAGTACTCCGACGAGGCCAAGGAGGCGCTGCGCCGGGAGCTCGCGCTGGCCGACGACCACGCGCAGTCGGTCGGCACGAGCCTCTGCTTCGCCCTCGTCGCTCAGCGGGAGCGCATCGGCGACGCCGTCGAGCGTCTCGTCGAACCGCAGATCGACGACCTGCTGTCGGAGCTGTCGCAGACGCTCGAGCAGCCCTCCTGAACCCGCTCCCGCTCGAAAGGCAGACATGACCGGCATCTCACGCAGCGGGCGCTCGAGGCGCTCCACAGGGCTCTGGTGGGTCGCCGTCGTCGATCTCCTGCTCGTCGCAGCGTTCGTCCTCATCGGCCGCAGCAGTCATGCCGAGGCCCTCGACCCCACGGGCGTCGCGACGACCCTCTGGCCGTTCGTCGTCGGTCTCGCCGTCGGCTGGGCGACGGTGCTCGGGGTGGGCTGGTCGATGCGCGGCCCCAGGGCGGGGCTGGTCGTCTGGGTGGCGACGGTCGTCGTGGGAGTGCTGCTGCGTGTCGCGAGCGGACAGGGCGTCGAGCCGAGCTTCGTGGTCGTCACGGCGATCGTGCTCGGGGTGTTCCTGGTGGGCTGGCGACTGATCGGGCTGCTCGCGACCCGCCGACGAGGCGCCGGCCGACCCGTCTGACCCGCGCAGGGGTCGTCCACAGCCTGACCCGGCATACTCGAAGAGCCGATCCGAGCCCGTCCCGAGCGGGACCCGAACCGACCCAGGGACACATGACCTCCTCAGCCGCGCCGACCGCACTCCTGACCGCCGCATCCGCCCCCGGGTCGTTGACCGAGAGCGGGGGCATCGTCGGCATCGCGTCGCGCGTGATCGACGCGCTGGGCGAGTGGGGCGTCGGTCTGCTGACCTTCATCGAGACGATCTTCCCGCCGATCCCGAGCGAGCTGATCCTGCCGTTGGCCGGTGCACTCGCCGGCAGCGGCGACATGAACATCGGCCTCCTCATCGTCGTCACGACGCTCGGAGCGTACGTCGGTGCACTCGTGCTGTACCTCCTCGGTGCGAAGCTCGGTCTCGAACGGAGCATCCGATGGCTCTCGACGCTGCCGCTCGTCGACCGCGAGGACTTCGACAAGGCGGCGGGCTGGTTCCACCGGCACGGTCGCTCGGCCGTCTTCTTCGGGCGCTTCATCCCCGGCGTCCGCAGTCTCATCTCGCTGCCGGCCGGCGCCGACCGCATGCCCCTCGTCACGTTCTCGCTCTTCACCATCGTCGGCAGCGGCATCTGGAACACCCTCCTGATCTCCCTGGGCGCCGCCCTCGGAACCCAGTACGAGCTGATCGACGAGTACGCGAAGTACCTCGACTACATCGTCTACGGCGCGATCGTCGGCGTGATCGTCTGGCTCGTGGTGCGGGCGCTGCTGCGGCGCCGACGTCGCGGCGACTCCGCCGGCGCCCACGACACCCGCGAGCCCCGCGATCACCGAGACGTCGACGGCGACGTTCGCGGCTGATCCGCACGCTGCGCACAGGCAGGCGGCGGCGGGCGACCGTACTGTCATGTTCGGCAGGTGCCTCCGCACCGCACACCACGAACGGAAGGGAACCGCTCCGATGGGATTCCTCGACAGACTCCTCGGCCGCGACGACGACCAGGCCAAGCCCGGCCCCAGGGCGGACACCCGGCCCTACGGCCAGCAGTCGTACGAACAGCAGCCCTCCGGCCAGCAGTCGTACGACCAGGCGCCCTCCGGCCAGCAGTCGTATGACCAGGCGCCCTCCGGCCAGCAGCCGTACGGGCAGGCGCCCGCGCCCCGGTCGTCCGCACCGCAGGCTGCACGGACCGACGACGAGATCGCCGTCGAGCGCTATCGCTACCTGCTGCGGACGGCCCCGCCCGAGACCATCGAGCAGGTGCACGCCGAGGCCTTCGAGAAGCTCACGCCCGAGCAGCGTCGCCTGGTCTTCGACGAGCTCAGCGCGCAGGCGTCCGAGAGCGAGCGCCCGCGCGGCGACGACCCGGCGTCGCTGGCGCAGGCCGCCACCCGGTCCGAGCTCCGCCAGCCGGGCACCCTCGAGCGCACGCTCGGCGGCGGCAGCCCCTCCGAGGGGCAGAACGCCCAGGGTCGCCGCGGGCCCGGCATGGGGTCGATGATCGGCGGCTCGCTGCTCGGCACGGTGGCCGGCTTCGTGATCGGCTCGGCGCTGGTCGGTGCGTTCCTGCCCGACGGCGGCGCCACGGCCGACGGCGGCGAGGGCGACCAGGGCGACGGCTCCGACACCGGCTCCGACCCGGGCGACACGGGCACGGAGACCGCGGGCGCCGACACCGGCGCGGGCGACGGCGGCGGCGACTTCGGGGGTGGCGACTTCGGTGGCGGTGGATTCGGCGGGGGCGACTTCGGGGGCGGCGACTTCGGCGGCTTCGACATCTAGCACCGTGCGGCGCTGCGCCATGGTGACGACCGAGGAGGCGCGACTCACGCGAGTCGCGCCTCCTCGGTCGTGAACGACTACCGTCGGAGACCCGCGAACGCGAGGATGAGTCGAGGAGAAGCATGAGCACCAGCAGGATCGCCGTCGTCACCGGAGGAACCGCCGGACTCGGCCGTGCCACCGTCCGAGAGCTCGCCGCCCGCGGCTGGGACGTCGCGGTGCTCGCCCGCGGTCAGGACGGACTCGACGGGGCCGTCGCCGACGTCGAGGCCGCCGGGCGTCGCGCTCTCGGCATCCCGACGGACGTCGCCGACCGTGCGCAGGTCGAGGCCGCCGCCGATCGAGTCGAGTCGGAGCTCGGGCCCATCGACCTCTGGGTGAACGACGCCATGGTCGGGGTGTTCGGCGAGTTCCTGGACACCGACCCCGACGACTTCGAGCGGGCGACGGCCGTCAACTACTTCGGCTTCGTCAACGGAACCCGTGCGGCCCTCTCGCGGATGGTGCCGCGCGACAGCGGTCACGTGATCCAGGTCGGCTCGGCGCTGGCGCACCGCGGCATCCCCCTGCAGGCCGCATACTGCGCCGCGAAGCACGCCGTCCAGGGCTTCACGGAGTCGGTGACCACCGAGCTGCTGCACAACAAGAGCGCGGTCCGCATCTCGACGGTCGACATGCCGGCGCTGAACACCATCCAGTTCAACTGGGTCCGCACGGATCTGCCCGACCACCCGATGCCCGTCGCGCCGATCTTCGAACCCGAGGTCGGCGCCCGGGCCATCGCCGCCGTCGCCGAGAAGCCGCGTCGCCGGTCGTGGATCGGCGAGCCGACGCTGGGCACGGTCATGGGCAACCGCCTCGCCGCGGGGCTGATGGACGTCTTCCTGGCCAAGACCGGCTACTCGGGTCAGCAGGCGCCTCAGAAGAAGGAGCCGATGCTGCCCGACAACCTCTACGAGCCCACGGCCGGCGACCACGGGGCGCGAGGTATCTTCAGCGATCAGGCCCATTCGACGAGCCCCCAGGTCTGGTACACCGAGCACCGCGGCATCGGTCGCGGTCTCGCGGTCGCCGCCGCCCTCGGTGCCGGATTCGCGACCGTCCGGGCGGTGTCGGGGCGTCGCCGATGAGTCGGCCCTACGACGCATCGGTCGTCGGGGCGGGCCCCAACGGGCTGGCCGCTGCGGTGGTGCTCGCTCGGGCGGGGCTCAAGGTGCAGCTCGTGGAGCGGGCGTCGACCATCGGCGGCGGCACGCGCACGGCCGAGCTGACCCTGCCCGGCTTCCGCCACGACATCTGCTCCGCCGTGCACCCGATGGCCATGGCCTCGGGGTTCTTCCGGCGGTGGGGGCTCGAGCAGCGCGTCGAGATGATCGTGCCCGAGATCTCGTACGCGCATCCCGTCGACGGAGGCACCGCGGGTGTGGCGTACCGCGACCTCGAGCGGACGGTCGCCGGTCTCGGGGTGGACGGGCCGACCTGGCGCCGCATGTTCGGCCGCCTCGTCGACCTCGAGGACGAGATCTCGCAGTTCACGCTGTCGCCCATCCTGCAGGTGCCCAGGCACCCCGGCACGGTGGTGGAGTTCGGCCTGCGCATCCTCGCCCAGGGCGGCCCCTGGTGGGACGCCGGGCTGAAGACGCGTGAGGCGACGGCCCTGCTCGCCGGCGTCATGGCCCACGCCATCCGTCCGATGCCGAGCCTGTCCGCCTCCGCCGCCGGTCTGACCCTCGCCGTGCACGGGCATGGGCGGGGCTGGGCTCTGCCTCGCGGCGGCAGCCAGTCGATCGCCGATGCGCTCGCGGCCGACCTCGTGGCGCACGGCGGGGTGATCGAGACCGACACGGAGATCACCGACCTCGGGCAGCTCGACAGCGACGTCGCACTGCTGGACGTGACGCCCCGGCAGCTGATCTCGATGGCCGGCGCGCGCCTCCCCGACGGGTATCGTCGTCGCCTCGAGCGGTTCCGCTACGGCGGGGGAGCGTCGAAGGTCGACTTCGCGCTCAGCGGCCCGGTGCCCTGGGCGGTCGACGCCCTGCGGGGGTCGCCGACGGTGCACCTCGGCGGCGATCGGGCCGACGTGGCCCGCGCCGAGCACGACGTGGCCAGGGGGCGGCACTCCGACGACCCGTTCGTGCTCGTCGTGCAGCCGAGCGTCGTCGACGACACCCGGGCACCGAGCGGGCAGCACTCGCTCTGGACGTACGCGCACGTGCCGTCGGGCAGCACCCGCGACATGACCGAGGTCATCACGGCGCAGATCGAGCGCTTCGCGCCGGGCTTCCGCGACGTGGTGCTCGCGTCGCACTCGTACAGCGCCGACGAGCTCGAGGCCCACGACCCGAACTACATCGGCGGCGACATCGCCTCGGGTGCGCCGAGCCTCAAACAGCTCGTCGTGCGCCCGGTGCTGTCGACCGAGCCGTGGCGGACCCCCGTGGCCGGCGTGTACCTCGCGTCGTCGTCGGTGCCGCCCGGGCCGAGCGTGCACGGGATGGGCGGCGCCTACGCCGCCCGCAGCGCCCTCCGGCACGAGTTCGGCATCACCGACCTGCCCCATCTGGGGCCCGACCGGGAGGAGCCGGCATGAGCATCGAGGAGCGATTCATGGACGCATCGCCCAAGGACGTCTTCGCGATCCTGCGCGACGGCTGGTCGTACCCGAGCTGGGTCGTCGGGGCGTCGCGAGTGCGCGATGTGGAGCCCGCGTGGCCGGAGGCCGGCTCGAAGATCAGCCACTCGGTCGGCGTCTGGCCCGCGGTGATCGACGACTCGACGAGCATCGTCGAGTGGGACCCGCCCCGTCGCGTCGTCATGATCGCGCGCGGTTGGCCCCTGGGGGAGGCGCGGGTCGGGTTCGCGGTCAAGCCCATCTCGGGCGGTTCGCACGTGACCATGACGGAGGACGCGGTGTCCGGCCCGGGAACCCTCGTGCCGAGACCGCTGCAGAACGTCATGCTCAAGCACCGCAACCGCGAGACGCTGCAGCGGCTGGCCTGGCTGGCCGAGGGGCGACGGGACGGCAAGGCCGACTAGGTCGGGTCTCGCCGCCCCCGGGCCAGGACGCCCGGGGCGCTGTCGGTCAGTGACCGAGCAGCTCGTCGCGCACCTTGCGGCGCAGCACCTTGCCGATCAGCGAGGTCGGCAGGGCGTCGACGACGACGATGCGGCGCGGCACCTTGTAGGGCGTGAGGTGCTTGCGGGCGAAGGCACGCAGCTCGGCGACGTCGACCTCGGCACCGGGGGAGACGACGATCGCCGCGGCGACCTGCTCGCCGCCGGGGCTCGGCATGCCGACCACGGCCGCGTCGACGACGCCTTCGAAGCGCGTCAGGACCTCTTCGACCTCGGAGGGCGCGACGTTGAACCCACCGGTGATGATGAGCTCCTTGATGCGGTCGACGACGCGCACGAAGCCGTCGTCGTCGACGGTGACGATGTCTCCGGTGCGGAACCAGTCGCCGTCGACGAAGACCTCGCTCGTGGCCTGCGGCTTGCGGTAGTAGCCGGTGAACACCTGGGGGCCGCGCACGATCAGCTCGCCGGACTCGCCGGGGGCGACGTCGACCGTCGGCTGGTCGGGGTCGACGACCCGCACCTCCGTGCTCGGCAGCGGGAGCCCCACGGTGCCGGCGCGGCGGGTCGGCCCGACGGGATTGGCCATCAGTACGGGCGAGCACTCGGAGAGCCCGTAGCCCTCGACCAGCCAGCCGCCGGACTCGGCCTCCCACGGCTCGACGACCTCGGCGGACAGGGGCATGGCGCCCGAGATCGCGACCTCGACGCCGCGCAGCGAGACGCCGGCGTCGTCGGCCGCCTTGCGGAGGCGCGTGTAGATCGGCGGGACGGCCGGCAGGAAGGTCGGCGGTCGCTTCTTCATGACCTTGAGGACGAGCGCCGGGTCGAAGGCGGGGAACAGCACGAGGCGCGCCCCCATGCTCATCGCGAAGGTCAGGCAGAGCGTCAGGCCGTAGGCGTGGAACATCGGCAGGACGGCGTAGACGGTGCACGCGCCCTGCTCGATGGTCGGCACCCAGGCCCGTGACTGCGCCGCGTTCGAGAGCAGGTTGCGGTGCGTCAGCTGCGCGCCCTTCGGCGTGCCGGTGGTGCCGCTCGTGTACTGGATAACCGCGAGGTCGTCGGTCTCGGGGCGGGGGTGCTTGGAGCGGATCGGGCGCGAGCCGACGACGTCCTCCCACGGGGTCGTGCCACGGACCGGCGCGAAGAGGCGCTCGCGGGACTCGCGTGCCTTGGCGATCGGCAGACGGAGGGCCAGCCGCGTGCCGAACGGCATCGCCTTCGTCACGTCGACCGAGACGACGTGGTCGACCGCGACGTCGTCCGGGAACGCCTGGATCGTGTCGACGACCTTGTTCCAGGCGATGGCGATCTTGGCGCCGTGGTCTTCGAACTGGTGACGCAGCTCGCGCGGCGTGTAGAGCGGGTTGTGCTCGACGACCACGGCGCCGAGACGCAGGACGGCGTAGAACGCGACGACGTGCTGCGGGCCGTTCGGCAGCACGAGGGCCACGGTGTCGCCGTGGCCCACTCCGAGCTTCCGCAGGCCCTCGGCCGCACGCGCGATCTGCTCGACGAGCTCGGTGTACGAGGTCGTGGCCCCGAAGTACTCGAGCGCCACCGCCTTCGGGTAGCGCTTCGCGCTGCCGTCCACCAGGTCGAGGAGAGAGCCCGTGACGGGCTCGATCTCGTGCGGGACGCCGGGGGCGTACGAGTCAAGCCAGGGACGCGGGGTCTCGATGGTCACCCTCTCACTCTAGGGCGAACGAGGCCGTTCGATCGTGCGCGTCGTGCAGCGACGCGGGGAAGGGGCACCTGGACGCCGTCCAGACGGGCGGGCGTTGGATCGGGGGGACCCGCACCCCGACGAGAGGAACACCGTGAGCAAGGTCTGGTTCATCACCGGAGCATCCAAGGGCTTCGGCCGAGAGTGGGCCGAGGCCGCACTCGAACGAGGCGATCGCGTCGCCGGCACCGCGCGGAACCTCGACGACGTCGCCGGTCTCGTCGAGCAGTTCGGCGACGCCTTCCTGCCGCTTCAGCTCGACGTCACCGACCGCGCGGCCGACATCGCCGCCGTGCAGGAGGCAGCCGAGACGTTCGGCCGCCTGGACGTCGTCGTGAACAACGCCGGCTACGGCCACTTCGGCATGGTCGAGGAGATCAGCGAGAGCGAGGCCAGAGGGCAGCTCGAGACGAACCTGTTCGGCGCCCTGTGGGTGACACAGGCTGCTCTGCCGATCATGCGCGAGCAGGGGTCGGGCCACATCGTGCAGGTGTCCAGCATCGGCGGCATCAGCGCGTTCCCGACGGTCGGCATCTACCACGCGTCGAAGTGGGCGCTCGAGGGCATCAGCCAGTCGCTGGCGCAGGAGGTGGCGGGCTTCGGCATCCACGTCACCCTGGTCGAGCCCGGCGGATTCAGCACCGACTGGTCCGGCCCGTCCGCGTCGCGCAGCGACGAGCTCGAGGAGTACGCCGAGGTGCGCGAGGCCGCCTCGAAGCGCCCGTCGGCCGCCGACCCGGGCGACCCGAAGGCCACCCGCGGCGCGATCCTCAAAGTCGTCGACGCCGAGCAGCCGCCCCTCCGCATCTTCTTCGGCAAGGCGCCGCTCGGCATCGCCACCAAGGACTACGAGTCGCGTCTCGCGACGTGGAACGAGTGGCAGTCCGTCTCGGTCGAGGCGCACGGCGGCTGACCCTCCGTCGCCGACGCCCGCCGCGCCTCCTGCGTCTCTCGAGAGCTGCGGGAGGCGCGGTGTCCGTTCACGGGAGTCCTCAGGTCCGAGAGCGCATGATCGGGCCATGACCGACCTCGTCTCCCCGCTGCGCGCCCGTCTGCAGCAGACCTTCAACGGGCAGGCGACGGGCACGCCGCAGTGGATGATCGACCTCGAGAAGGGCGACGACGAGGGGTTCTTCGAGCCGGGGTCGGCCGTCTGGGCCGTGCACGGGGCCAAGGCGACCATCGCCGCCGGGGTTCGGGCGCTGCTCGTCCAGGCCCTCCACCCCGGTGCGCTCGCCGGAGTGCACGACCACTCGCGCTTCAAGGAGGACCCTCTGGGGCGGCTCGCCGGGACGATCCGCTGGATCTACACGGTCACCTACGGCAGTCGGGACGCGGCGACCCAGGCGTCGAACTGGGTCTCGCGGCTGCATACGAAGGTCGTCGGGCAGTACGACGACCGTCACGGCGTCTCGCACGATTACGCGGCCAACGACCCCGAGCTGCTCAGCTGGGTGCACATGGCCTTCGCCGACTCGTTCCTGGCCGCCTTCCATCGATGGGGCGGGCGCGAGGTGCCCGGAGGCCCCGATGCCTACGTCCGCGAGTGGGCCGTCGCCGGCGAGCTGATGGGCGTGCCGAATCCGCCGCTGACCGTTGCCGAGATGCAGCACCAGCTGATGGACTTCGATCGCCGGGGAGTCCTCGAGCGGACCTCGCGCACCGACGACGTCGTGCGGTTCATCCGGCGTCCACCGCTGTTCCCCGTCCTCCGGGCCGGCTACCCTCTGCTGTTCAACGGCGCGGTCGCGACGCTGCAACCCCGATTCCAGGAGCTGCTCGATCTGCGTCCGCCGCACGTCGGTCCCGTCGAGCTGCCGACCGCCGGTCCCGCCGCGGCCGTGCTGCGGGGAGTGGGCGCCGTCATGGGCCCGCGGCCGCCGGCTGAGAAGCACGCGCTGGCGCGACTCGAACGACTCGGGTGGGCATCGGTCTGACCCCAGCAGGCGACTGAGAGGATGTCGTCGTGACCGACACCGCGCCTCCTCGTCCCCATCGACCGTTCCGCCTCCTGCGCGACGTCGTCGTGATCGTGCTGATCGCCCTGCTCGTCTCGTGGGGCGTCCGCACGTATCTGGTGCGGTCGTTCTACATCCCGTCCGCGTCGATGGAGAACACGCTGATGATCGGCGACCGGCTGGTCGTCAACGTGCTCGCCTCGAACGCGATGCCGCTGCACCACGGCGACATCGTCGTCTTCGAGGATCCGGGCGGCTGGCTGCCGGGGGAGCCGGGTCAGGACCTCGTCAAGCGCGTCATCGGGCTGCCGGGCGACACCGTCTCGTGCTGCGACGCCGAGGGGCGCGTGCTCGTCAACGGCGAGCCGATCGACGAGCCGTACATCACGGTGCCCGCGGGCGACCCGGCGTCCCTGACGCCCTTCGACGTCACCGTGCCCGAGGGGGCGCTGTGGGTGCTCGGCGACAACCGCGAGGACTCCGCCGACTCGCGGGCGCACCAGAGCGGGCCCTACGCGGGGTTCGTCCCGGAGGAGAACGTCGTCGGCCGGGCCTTCGTGGTGTTCTGGCCGTTCGACCGGGCCCGCTGGCTCTAGTCGTGCCGGGACGTCCCGTCTAGCCCGCGGCGATGAGGCTGTCGCGGACCTGCCGACGCAGCACCTTGCCGATCAGCGACTTCGGCAGCTCGTCGACCACGACGACCCGGCGCGGCACCTTGTAGGCGGCAAGGCGCCCGCGGCAGTGATCGCGCACGGCGGCCTCGTCGAGGGTCGCGCCCGCGGCCAGGACCACGGCCGCGACGACGTCCTCGCCGCCCTCGGCGCGCGGGACCCCCACCACGGCGGCCTCGGCGATGCCGTCGGCACCGAGCACGGCCTCCTCCACCTCGGACGGGGCGACGTTGAAGCCGCCCGTGACGATGAGCTCCTTGATGCGGTCGACGATGGTCACGTAGCCGTCGGCGCTCATGCTGACGATGTCGCCGGTGCGGAACCAGCCGCCCTCGAGGAACGCCTCGGCGGTCTCGTCGGGCCGGTTCCAGTAGCCGCGGAACACCTGCGGACCACGCAGCAGCAGTTCGCCCGCTGCCCCGGGAGGCACGGGTCGGGTCGGATCGGGGGAGTCCCGGTCGACGACGATCGCCTCCGTCGACGGGAACGGCACCCCGACGGTGCCGACGCGGCGGGTCGGGCCGATGGGGTTGCCGAGCGCGACGGGCGAGGTCTCGGTGAGACCGAAGCCCTCGACGAGCATGCCGCCCGTCACCCCCTCCCAGGCGGTCACGACGGAGGTCGGCAGATTCATGGCACCCGAGATGGCGAAGCGGGCCGACGACAGGTCGACGCGCTTCTCGCGGGCGCCGTCGGCGAGTCGCTGATAGATCGGCGGCACCGCCGGCAGGAATGTCGGCGGGTGCTTCTTCGCCGCCTTGAGCACGAGGTCGACGTCGAACTTCGGGAACAGCACCAGCCGCGCGCCGAGACTCATCGCGAAGGTGAGGCACAGCGTGAGCCCGTAGGCGTGGAAGAACGGCAGCACGCCGTAGACCGTCTCGGCGCCCTCGACCAGCCCCGGCACCCACGCGCGCCCCTGCTCGGCGTTGCTGCGGAGGTTGCGGTGCGTGAGGATCGCGCCCTTCGGCGACCCGGTCGTGCCGCTCGTGTACTGCAGCAGGGCGACGTCGTCGACCTCGGGCCGGGGGTGCTTCTTCTTGATCGGGCGGTTCGACAGCAGGTCGTCGAACGTCGAGTCGCCCGTCGCGCCGTCCGTCAGCGCCGCCCGCGACGACCTGGCGGCGGGCACCGGCAGCTTCAGCGCCAACCGGGTGCCGAGCGGCATGCCCTTGGTCACGTCGACCGACACGATGGTCGTCAGGCCGAGGTCGGAGGGCAGGGCGCGGAGGCGGTCGACCAGCTTGTCCCATGCGACCGCCACGGTCGCGCCGTGGTCCTCGAAGAGGTGGCGCAGCTCGCGGTCGGTGTAGAGCGGGTTGTGCTCGACGACGACGGCGCCGAGGCGCAGCACGGCGTAGAACGCGACCACGTGCTGCGGGCTGTTGGGGACGATCAGGGCGACGCGGTCGCCTCGACGCACGCCGAGCCTCCTGAGCCCTTCGGCCGCGCGCGCGATCTGGTCGCCCAGATCGCGGTACGACGTCTCGCGCCCGAAGAACTCGAGGGCCGGCCGCGTGCGGTGCGCGGCCACGGCGTCGTCGATCAGGTCGACGAGGCTTCCCGTGACGGGCTCGATGTCGGCGGGGACGTCAGGAGCGTAGCTGTGCAGCCACGGGCGGTCGATCGGATCGGTCATGCCCCGAGCTTGCCAGGGTCGGGTGATGAACCCCCGGGAGGCGCGAATGCGACGGGCGTGTCAGCGGGCGTCGCGGCCCGTCAATGCGAGCAGGCGGATGCGGAGCGGGGCGTCGTCGCCGACCGGCACGGGCGACGCGAACAGCCCCGAGGCCTCGAGAGCGTCCTTCTGCGGCTCGAAGACGCCCCAGACGGCCTCGACCAGGGCGTCGTCCAGCTCTTCGTCGGCGCCGACCGCACGAGCGAGATCCCAGCTGTGGATGGTGACGTCGGCGACCTGCTCGGCCAGGTACTCGTGCACGGGGACGACGTCGGCGCTCAGTCGGACCTCGGCGTGCGGATCGGCGTCGCGCCAGGCCGCCGTCGCGGCGTTCGACCAGCGGTGCCAGGCCTCGACGAGGTCGTCGCCGAGCGGCTCGATGGAGTTCTCGGCCTCGGCGGGGTCGCCGCCCTCGAGCAGGAGGGGCACCCACTGCTGCTCGCGGGTCACGTGCCGGACGAGGTCGCGGACCTTCCACTCGGTGTCGGGTGTGGGGGCGTCCCAGTCGGCCACGGCCTCGACCCGGCGGGCGAACTCGTCGTGCGCGGTCTTCTGCAGGGTGATCCAGTCGACGGTCATGGGAGTCCTCTCGGGTGGTGCGGGGCTGACTGCCAGGGCCAACCGTACGGGGCCGCGCATTGTTCCGCGGGTCGGTGCGGCGGGTTCCCGTCATCGGGGGCGGGTCAGCGCTGACCC